>CAURKE010000044.1:0-6379 GCA_963525055.1 uncultured Campylobacter sp.
TTTACGGTTGCTGTGAAAATGTTATTGATACCGCGAGGGCGAAGTTTCATAAATTTCGTATATCCGCCTGCGACCGGACGACCCGAGATGATAGCGTTTGAGATGAAAAAATCTATGCGGTCGAAGTCTGCGTCGATCTCTAAAAATAGATCTTTGTAGGTCTCAGGCTCAAGTATATTTAGCGCGTAAGCTCTAGCTTTTATGCCGTACGTCGCCTCGAGCTCGGCGGCTTGGGTCTTGGCTAGCTCTTCGTTTGAGTTATATGTAAAGGCGATATTTACGCCCTTTGCGGCGAATTCCTCCACGATAGCGCGTCCGATACCGCGCGTTCCGCCGCTGATTACTAGAGTTCTGCCTTTAAATTCGTTTTCGCAGTTCATTAAAATCCTTTTATGTTATATTGTTTTATAGTCTGTTCGATTTTTTTGAGGTTTTCGGCGCTCGGCTCGCAAAGCGGCAAGCGGTACTCGAGGCTTGATATGAGCCCGGCGATATACATCGCGGCTTTGACGGGAATAGGGTTGCTCTCGCAAAACATTACTTTATTGACCGCATACAGATCATCGTTTATGGCTTTTGCGCGCGCAAATTCGCCTTTTAGCGCAAAGTGGGTCAAATTTGAGATCTCGTCCGGGAGCAAATTTGCCGTGACTGAGATCACGCCCTTGCCGCCGTTTGATAGGATAGGGTAGTTTATCGCGTCCTCGCCGCTGATGACGGATAGACCTGGCTCGTGCGCGAGCAGATCAACGCAGCGCTCGATGCTGCCCGTGGCTTCTTTTACGCCGTAAACATTCTCGCACTCTTTAAATAGCCTAAAAACCGTGCACGGCTGGATATCTACGCCCACGCGGCCCGGGACGTTATAGAGTAGCACTGGGATTTCGACGCTTGAGGCGATTGCTTTGTAGTGGCGATAGAGGCCTTCTTGCGTCGGTTTGTTGTAGTAGGGCGCAACCGAGAGGATGCCGTCTGCGCCGTGATCTTGAGCAAATTTAGCAAGACCTACCGCCTCGTGAGTGGCGTTACTGCCGGCACCGGCGAGTACTTTTACGCCCGTGTTTTTGCAGGTATTTACGGCGATTTCTATGCAGATTCTATGCTCGTCGTGCGTTAGCGTCGCGCTCTCGCCCGTTGTTCCTACGGGTACGACCGCGTCGATGCCGTTTGCTATTTGTCTTTTGATTAATTTTTCATAACCGATTTCGTCTAGCTTGCCGTCTTTAAAAGGCGTAATCAGCGCCGTCATAGCGCCCGTTATTGCTTTTTTATTCACTTTTTTCCTTTCTTAGGATGATCGTCGTGGATTTTTCTTTTCTCGCGTATTTTTTGCAAATTTCGTTTAGATCGGCCGGTTTTAGCGCGGCTGTTTTTTCAGGCAGCTCAAAAAGCGGCTTTATATCGCCCCTAACGAGATATCCGCCGTATAAATTCGCAACCTTCGACGCGCTATCTAGCGAGTAAATGAGATCGCTTTTTAAGCTATTTTTTATCTTTATTATCTCATCCTCGTCTATTTTTTGCGTTTTGGCGTTTTCGAGCACACGCCAGATCTCGTCCTCTACGGCCTCTGCCTTGACGCCGGGATTACAAACGGCTAGCACGATGAGCAAGCTATCGTCGATATTGCTCATATTATAGACGTCTACGCTGTTTACGAGGCATTTTTCATCTATCAAAACACGCTGTAAAACCGAGCTTTGCCCGCTGCCTAGATACTCTGCTAGCGCGCCCAGACGCGGCTGATCCTCGTGATTAAACGGCGGGATTTTAAAGGCAAGCGCTAGCATCTCTACCTCGCTATCCTTGTAAATTTCAGCCCTTTTTGCGCCGTTTTGCTCTGGCTCGATGCAGTGTAGTTTTGGTAGCGGTTTTTTGTTTTTTATGTGTTCAAAGTGCTTTTTACCTAGCTCAAACGCACTTTTTTTATCTATGTCGCCACTGATTAACAGGATCGCATTTTGCGGCTGATAGTACGTCTCGTGAAATTCTTTTATGTCCTCTATCGTCCAGTTTCTGATGTCGCCGATAAAGCCGATCGGAGTCCAGTGATACGGGTGATAGCTAAAAGCGACGTTAAAGAGCGTAAAGTACAAAAAGCCGATCGGAGAGTTGTCCGTGCGCCATCTGCGCTCCTCTGTCACCACGTCGCGCTCGGGCTGGAATTCTTTATCTTTTAGGCTCAAATTTTCCATTATATCGGCGTAAAGCCTAAGAGCCTCGTCTAGGTTGCCCTTTGAGCATTTGACGAAATAATGCGTATAATCAAAGCCCGTGCTAGCGTTATTTACGCCGCCAAAACCCTTTACGATCTCGTCAAATTCGCCCGCTTTCATATTTTTCGTAGATTTAAAATTTAGATGCTCTAGCATGTGCGCGATACCGCTTTTGCCCATGGTTTCGTTTCGCGAGCCTACGCGGTAAAACACGTCCACGCTGATGACGCTAGATCCCTTGCTAGCGGGGATGTGATAGATCTCAAAGCCGTTTTTGAGCTTTGTTTTGGAGTATTTTATAAGCATAAATTTCCTTAAATTTTGTTTTTTATATCGCAGCCCACCGCTTCGCTAATCGAGGCGAAATTATCCTCTTTTAAAAGCTTTAAAATACCTTCGTTTATCTGTTTTGCGATGTTTGGGCCTTTAAATATAAAGGAGGTGTAAATTTGAACCAAATTTGCGCCCGATTTTATGCGAGCGTATGCCTCCTCGGCGCTGTCTATGCCGCCGCTTGCGATCAAAACCGTCTTGCCGTAAAGCTCGCTAGCAACCGCGCTAAAAAGCTCGCGAGAGCGTTTGGCGATGACCTTGCCGCTTAGCCCGCCGAAATTTTGTAAATTCGGCGACTTTGATAGCGAATAATCAACGCTCGTATTATTTACGATTACGCCTTTTGCGCCGCTTTCTACGGCCGTTTTGCAGATCTGCACGGCTTTGTCGTCGTCCATATCGGGCGCGATTTTAAAGATTATCGGCTTTTTTGAGATCGGCGATAGACGCGCAAATAGATCTTTTATAAAGCTTTCTTCTTGTAGTTCGCGTAAATTCGGAGTATTTGGCGAGGAGACGTTGATAACGAAGCAGTCGCAAATTTCGTTAAATTTGGCGACTAAAACTTCATAGTCTTTAATCGCTTCCTCATTTGGAGTGATTTTGTTTTTACCGATGTTGGCAAAAAGCGGTATCGCAAACGGATATAGTTTGCCGACGCGCGCGCCAAGGGCGTCTGCGCCCTCGTTGTTAAAGCCCATCGCGTTTTGGATGCTCTCTTCTTCGATTAGGCGAAAAAGGCGCGGTTTTGCGTTGCCCTCTTGCGCTTTTGGCGTCACGGTACCAAACTCCACGTGTCCAAATCCGAGTGCGGCCAGCGGGCGCAGCATGGTGGCGTTTTTATCAAAGCCGCCGGCAATTCCAACCGGATTTAAAAAGCTAGTTCCCAGCAAATTTTGCGAAAGAGCCGCGTCCGTGACGACGCAGTTTTTGGCGACGATGCTATAAAGCCCCGGAAATACGCAGTCTGAGATACTTAGCGTTTTTTCGACGATTTTATGAGCGGTTTCGGGGTCAAATTTAAAAAATATGGATTTTAGCGTCTCGTAATTCAAATTTTATCCTTAAATTTTGAGCGATTTTATCAAATTTAGGCTTAAACAAGGGCTTCGCCTTTTAGTTTCGCGTAAATTTCGCAGCTCTTGCTAAGCGCCTCGTCGGTATCAAAACCGACCACTTTTCCGCCGCTGATAACGGCGATTTTATCGGCATTTTGCACCGTACTTAGGCGGTGCGCGATGATAAATATTATCTTTTCTTTTTGTAAATTCGCGATGGCTTTGGTTATTTGCTGCTCGCTTTCATTATCCAGAGCGCTCGTAGCCTCGTCAAATATCAAAATCTGCGGATCGTCGTAAAGCGCGCGGGCGATGGCGATACGCTGGCGCTGGCCGCCCGAGAGATTGGTGCCGAATTCATTTAAGACAGTCTGCGCGCCCTGGGGTAAATTTGACACGAAATCATATGCATTTGCCGTTTTTAGCGCGAGCTCGACCTTAGCTTCGTCGTATTCGCGGCCGTAGGCGACGTTGTTTGCGACCGTGTCGTTAAAGATATAGACGCGCTGGGTCACTAGGCCGATATTTTGTCTAAGCGAACCCAGATCGAAATTTTTGATATTTTCGCCGTTTATCTCGATCGCTCCGCCGTTTGCGTCATAAAATCTCATGAGTAAATTTACAATCGAGCTTTTTCCGCCGCCGCTACTACCAACAAGTGCTACGGTTTGGGACTTGCTCGCGCTTAGATTTATGCCTTTTAGCACCTCTTTGTCGTCGTAGTTTAGCCTGACGTCTTTAAAATTTATCAAATTTATTTCAGCCGGCACGGGCTTGTCGCCGCTTAAAATTTGAGGCTCTTTATCGAGTAGCTCAAAGGTTCGCTCTGCCGCGACCACTGCGTCTTGCATTTTGTTATAAAGGCCTGAAATGCGTTTAATAGGCGTATAAAGCATGAAAAGCGCGGTTAGGAAAGAAAAGAAGCTTCCCATCGTCAAATTTCCGTCTATGACCTCTTTGCCGCCGATGATGACGACTGCCGCGACGCCCACGGAGCCGAAAATTTCCATCATCGGACTTACCATCTCGTTTACTTTTACGCTTTTTAAATTTAGCTTGAAAAATTTTGCGTTTTCGTCGGTAAATTTGGCGTGCTCAAACTCCTGAGCGTTGTTTGCTTTGATGATTTCGATATTGGTAAAAATTTCGCTTAGCTTTGAGCTGATGTCGGAGGTTTTTTCTTGTGAGGCGCGGGAGATTTTTTTCATCTTTTTTGCGAGTTTTGAGAGCGGATAGACGGCTGCTGGCATGATAACTAGCGCAAAAAACGCAAGCTGCAAGCTCTGATAAAGCACTACGCAAAGTAGCCCTACGATCGTGATAGCCTCGCGGATGAGTTCGGGGATCATGGAGCTAACGATGCTTCTGATGCGGTCGATGTCGTTGATATTTCGGCTGATTAGCTCGCCCGTGCGGTAGTCGTTAAAAAACTTCATATCCAAATTTAGCAGATTTTTTAGCAACTTCTCGCGAAATCTCCTCACGATATCCTGCCCGATATACGCCGTAAAATAGGCCTGCAAAAACGTCCCAAGCCCCTTTAAAAAGTAAATCGCGATGATAGCGTAAGGCAAAAGATAAAGCAGGTCTTTGTTTTTTTCGATGAAAATTTTATTTAGCACGGGTTCGATCACCCATGCCGACGCCGCAGTGCCGCCGCTAGCCATCAGCATGCCGGCGATCGCGATGATAAAATACGAAATATAATCCCTAAAATAGGGCGCAAACCGCCGCAAAACCTCTTTTAGGCTCATCTGCTTCATATCTTTTCCCACATGCAGCCGTTTGGAGTATCCATGAGGCTGATGCCATTTGCGGCTAGCATATCGCGGATTTTATCCGATAGCTCGTAGTTTTTGGCCGCTTTGGCTTCATTTCTTTGATTTATCAGATCCTCGATATATGCTCGCTTTTCGTCGCTCACGCCAAACTGAAAATACTCAAACACGTCTACTTGTAAGATGCCGAGCACCCGCGCTATTAGCTCCAAATTTGCCGCGATTTCGCTTTTTTTGGCTTTATCTTTCGGGTTTGCGTCTAGCTCGTCGTTTGCGCTGCGGACGAACTCATCTATGCTCGCAAGGGCTTTTGAGGTGTTTAGATCGTCCCCCATCGCGGACATAAATTCGCTCTTAAATTTATCGTTTGCGCTCAAATTTGCTGCCGCACCCAAAACTCGTTTTTTTAGGCGGTAAATTTTATCCAGGCGCTTTTTTGCCGCGTTTAGATCGTCTTCGCTAAAGTTAAAATTCGCTCTGTAGTGGCTAGAAATCAGATAAAATCTCACCGCTTCGCCCAAATTTCGCTCCAGCGCGTCTTTAACGAAAAAGCTATTTCCCAGGCTCTTGCTCATTTTTTCGTTATTTACTTGGATAAAACCGTTGTGTAGCCAGTATTTAGCCAGGCTCTTGCGCTCGGCGCAGCGACACTGCGCAGCCTCGTTTTCGTGGTGAGGAAATAGCAGATCAAGCCCGCCAGCGTGGATATCGATCTCAAATTTTTCGCCGCTAGATAGGTGCTTTTTTATCATCGCGACGCACTCGGTGTGCCAGCCTGGGCGACCGCGACCAAACGAACTTTCGTACCATTTCTCGTCAAATTTCCACAGTACGAAGTCTTTTTTATCCTCTTTTTGTAAATTTGACTCGACGCGAGCGACGTTTGCTTCGGTGTCAAATTTACCGCTCAGGCTCAGATACTCCGCGTCTTTTGCCGTATCAAAGTATATGCCGTCGCCTTTTATCTCGTAAGCAAAGCCGTTTTTTAGCAAAA
>CAURKE010000045.1:0-6371 GCA_963525055.1 uncultured Campylobacter sp.
TTTTTGACGAGACGATAGCTAGCTACGTAGCGCTTGCGGTACTGATGCCTATCGTCGCATCTATGGGCGGAAACACCGGCACGCAGGCGCTTACGGTTACCGTGCGCCGACTAACTCTGGGAGAAATCGAGTTTAAAAACGCCGCAAATGCGCTAAAACGCGAGGTTGGCATCGCGCTTATAAACGGACTAACCTTTGCGTTTTTGATGGGCGTTATCGCTTCTTTGTGGTTTAACCGCCCGATGCTAGGCGTAGTTATCGGCGCTTCGATGTTGATAAATTTGTTTTTCGCCGGATTTTTCGGTACTTTGATACCGCTAACCTTAAAGAAATTTGACATCGATCCCGCCGTCGGCTCGGCCGTGCTGCTTACCACCGTTACCGACACGGTCGGCTTTTTTAGCTTTTTAGGACTGGCAAAATGGATACTTATGTAAAAAATATCAAAATAGAAAATTTAACCTCCCCGCGCTACGTAAAGCCGTATCAAATTTCCTTTGATCTGTGCGAAAAGTCCGTCAGATGGGAGTGTATCAAGGCTCACGACAGCGTCTCGGTGCTGCTTTATCACGAGGATAAGGACGCGTTTTTGCTTGTTAAGCAGTTTCGCCCCGCCGTTTGGTTTAATCTGCAAGAAGGACGCGAGCTAAATTTGACGCAAAAGGGCGACGAGGGCTACACCTACGAGCTTTGCGCGGGTCTGATGGATAAAGGCAAGAGCGAGGAGCAGACCGTCATCGAGGAGATCGCCGAGGAGACGGGCTTTGCCGTGAGTAATGTCGAGCGCATAACATCCACTCGCGGCGCACTGGGGTTTGGCGGAGCGAAACAGACGATGTTTTTTGCCGTGTTAAACGACGCGATGAAAATCGGCGAGGGCGGCGGCATAGACGGCGAAAATATCGAGCCCGTTTACGTGCCGCTTGAGCGGGCACGGGAGTTTATGTTTGACGAAACCAAAACTAAGGCCACAGGATTACTGTTTGCTTTTATGTGGTTTTTTGATAGAATGGGCAGATAGTTTGCGTCAAATTTTAGATTTCGCGAAAAATAATCAAATTTAAGGAAAACAAATGCTAAAGAAAATCGTTTGCGCCGCTTTTTTGGCATCTGCGGCTTTTGCCGCCGTGTCTGCTTTCGAGGAGGCGAGCGCGGAGCTAGCTCAAAACAACTACGACAACGCCTTAAAGCTCTTTGAGAAGTCTTGCTACGAGGAGAAAAATATCGTAGGCTGCTATGCCGCGGGATTTATAAACATTAACGCCTATTCGCAAAAATCTAGCGAGACAAAAGGCTTCGAGCAGTTTTCAAAAGCTTGCGATGCGGGCGATATGGACGGTTGCAAATCTCTGGGCGACATCTACGAAAACGGACAGGCCGGGCAGGAAACCGACTATAAAAAAGCGATGAAATTTCACGAAAAAGCTTGCGAGGGCAAAGTGGGTGCTGCATGCGCGAGAGTGGCCGGATACTACGACGAGGGCAGGGGCACCGAGCAAAATTTAGCCAAAGCGTCTAAATTTTACGAAACCGCATGCAAGTACGAGGACGCGAGCGGCTGCCACGCGCTAGCTGATATGTACGAAAGGGGCGAGGGCGTAAAAAAAGACGAGACGAAGGCGATGGATTTTTACGGGTTAGCTTGCGACTACGGCTCTAGGGGAGCTTGCGCCGATTTTAGAAAACTTTATAAAAACAAAAAATAAGGAGCCGCTATGTTTAAGAAAATTTATTTTATTTTGATTTTAGCCGGATTGGCGGCCGCGCAGACGAATTTTGAAATCGCTACTAAAAAATACCTACAAGATATGGGCGACAAAAACGTGCCCAAACTCTACGAAAAATCGTGCCGCGAGGATAAAAACGCCGTAGGTTGCTACATAGCCGCGCAGCTAAAAGCATATCAAACATACGACCTAAAAGACGATGACGAGTATGCGCGAATAAACGGCGAAGTTTTTGAGCTTTATAAAAGCGCTTGCGATCTTGGCTACGATAAAGCTTGCTCGGCGGCGGGCGATTTTTACGACTCTACGCCGTCAAATGACAATTTCGTCGTAGAGCCAGACGACACGGAAAAGTCGGCCGAATTTTATGAAAAAGCATGCGAGAGCAAAGACGGGGAAGCTTGCCTAAAGATAGCTAAAAAGTACGATAGCGCCTCGAAATTCGCCGATGCGCTAAAATACTATAAACTAGCCTGCGAAGCAAGAGAGGCCGAGGGCTGCTACAACGCGGCGGACATCTACGAGTCAGGCGACGGAACGCCTAAAAATAGCGCCGAAGCGGCGAAATATTACGGTCTTGCTTGCGAAAACGGCCTTGGCCGCGGCTGCGCCAAATCTAAAAAATTTAGCAAATAGGAGGATGCGTTGAGAAAGATTATTTTAGCCGCGATCTTAGCGGCGGCGGCTTTTGGCGGGAACTTTGAACAAGCCACGAAAATTTATCTAAAAAAATCGGACTTCGAAAACGGCGCACGGCTGTTTGAAAAATCTTGTAACGACGATAAAAATGCCGCCGGCTGCTATATGGCGGCGTTTTTGGGCGAGCAGGGGCTCTCATATAGCGACGATGACAGCGGCGAAAAGATCTTTGCGCTATATAAAAAGGCCTGCGATATGGGCGATATGGACGGCTGCACGGCCGTAGCCGCGGTGTACGAGGGCACCATACTGTGGCAAATCTCTCAGGTAGACTACGAAAAGGCGGTGGCGCTTTATGAAAAAGCCTGCGAGGGCGGAGTCGGCGAGGCATGCTATAGGGCGGCTGCTCATCACAGCGGCGAATACGGCGGCGAAAAAGATCCGCAAAAAGTCCGCAAATACTACTCGCTAGCCTGCGACCACAAAGACTCGCAAGGCTGCTATATGCTCGCGCAAGGATACGAAAAGAGCGAAAATGATATGAAAAAAGCGATGGATATTTACGGGACCTCTTGCGACTACGGATATACGGAAGGCTGCGTTAAATTTAGAGAACTCGTTAAAAAGGCGAAGTAAAAAATTCTCGCTTCGCTAGATTTTGGCTACTGGGCGAGGTGCAGATTTAAATTTATGGAAAGATACTTTGTGTAAGTTTGTTTTTTCTTTTGCTAAATACTATTAACTCTGTTTTTGCCTTGCTTATGTTTATACCTTTATTTAATAAAAAGTATCGTTTGATTTCTAGATATTCTTGCGTTGCGGTTATAAAAATATTTATTATCGTGCCGTCTTTAAAATATATCGCCAAGCGGTCATATAGTAATCTATTAAAGCATATGCCGCCCTGCAATGCACAAATAATGCTCTTTGGCAAAAAGAAAATCGCGATAAACAATATAGCTATGATTATAAAATCATTAAACATAAACATCGTCATTGCGAGGGTAACGATGAATATACAAATATAAAATAATTCTTTTGAAATCGGAAAATACGGCGGTAAAGAGTTTCTTATATCGGCATTTTTTGAAATGTCGGTAATTTGATCCAAATTTATCCTAACAATCCTTGCATTATCCACCTCTATGGATATGGAATTTTGATTGAATATTATAAAACGCTTGCTAAAAGGGCTATCTCGCTCAATAACTCTAATAAACGGTATGACTATAAGAAATATAGCGATGAAGGGAAAATCATCCGTTTCTAGCGGTTTTTTTAGATCAAATGCGCTTAGTATCCCAAGCTGGGCTGCGACTAGAACAAAAATTAACAAACCAAATTGGATAACGATTATTAAAGCGCTATGATCTTTAATAATCAATGGCTCTTTGTCGTAATCTCTTGCAAATTTGCCTGAGCCTGAATTTGTCAAATTTGAGTCTTGAAAGTCGCTGTTTAAATTTGAAGTTTGTTCGTTTGTCGTATTCAAATTTTACTCCTTTAAATCGCTATCGCTTTGGTTTTTGGTCGGCGGTTTTTAAAACGCCGAAAATATCAATCCGAAATATATGCTGTTTTAAAAACTGCACGAGATTTTGAGTTAAATTCGTCGCCGTCTCATCCGCTCGCTCAAATTTGTTTTCAAAGCATGCAAGCTTAAATTTAGCGTAAAAGTTTGATCTTAGCGATTTAAATTGCCAAGCCTAACAAACTCAAATAGTATGCCAAGCTTGCTAAATTTAATGCGTCAAATTTAGCCGAGCGGTTTAAATTTGACGTCAAATTCGGCAGCCTCAAGCCGTCTTAAAATTTGGCGCCGAGCCGATAAGGCTTTAAAATTTAAAGCTCAAATTTTAGCATCGAACCGTACCGCCGAATTTAGCCGCAAAGGCTCAAATTTGCCGCCAAACCCTGCAATCAAATTTGATCCTGAAAAGCTCAAATTTAGCACCGGGCAAAGCGGTCAAATTTAGCCTAGTAGCAGCTCAAATTTAAAGCGCCAAGTAGCGGGCTTTGGCTTAAATTTGCCGCACTTAACGAACTTATTTTACTCAAATTCGGCGCTAAATTTACCGTCGTACCCGGCTCAAATTTACCTAAAATAGCCCCTTGAGAAGCCCTTTTATCGCATCTTTTTTAGCGTCTTTTTTTGCATCGCCCGTGGTGCTGTTTTCGTCGTCCTTGCCGAATTTCTTATCCAAAAATCTATCCAGCTCTTTGATCGCCTTGCCCTTTAGGTAGTCCGAGCCGATTGTGTATTTCGGGTTGTCGCTGGTGCCCGTGACCGTGATGTCGATGTCGGTTTTTTCGTAGTTCATTTTTATCGGCACGTTTACGGCCTTGGTCGCCATGTCGTATTTGCCGCCGGTTACCGAGACGTGGCTTCTAGTCGCGTTCATATCGGCGTTAAAGTCGATTAGGTTTTTGTTTATCGTTCCTTTTATTTTGCTGTTTTTATAGATTTCGCTTGTTATGTCGCGCCCCGTGAAGGTTCTTACCTGCTCGGTAAAATCGGTCTTTGCAAGCTTGCCGTCATTTACCGTGACGTCAAATTTACCTTTTTGCGTGACGAGGTTGTAGTCCATCGTCATATCGCCGGTGCCGTCGTAGACGTGCGAGAGACCCAAAAAGTCTGTGAGGCCTTTGGCGGTGAAGCTTTTTAAATTTGCGTTTAGGATATCGTCTTTTAAGACTGCTTTAAGATCGCCGTTAAAGAGCCGCGAATTTACGTTCGCGCTTAGTTTTTCGCCAGTTTTCGTCGCGTCGCCGATAACTAGCAAAGGCCCGTAAAGAGGTCGTCCGACCAAAAACTCGATCTCTTTTAGCTCTCTTATGCTAAGCTCAAAGTCCGCCTTCGCCGAGCCGCTTTCAAGCTCGTAGTCGCCTTTTAGATTTTTTAGCGCGATTAGGTTTTTGTTTGCGTTTGAGACGAGGTTTGCTACCGCGTCAAATTTAGCCTTGCCGCCGTTTATAGCGACGTCTGCGTTAGCGTCAAATTTTGTGCCGCTTGGGAAGCGTTTATCCAGCTCTTTTGCCATGGCGGCGCTGTTTACGATACCGTTTTTGACGTTAAATTTAGCCGTACCGCTGAGATTTTTCGGATCCAGTCCGCTTAGATTTACGGATCCGTCGATTACGGCGTCGGCGTAATTTGGCAGCGCAGCCAGCGTAAATGCGTCTTTGAGCGAAAGCGCGCTTAAATTTGCCGTGAGTTTTTCGTTTTTTAGGATCGCATCTATCTTGCCGCCTAGCGCGTTTGCGTTTAGATCTAGCTCGCTAAGCGCGCCCTTTGCGAGTTTTGCCGCACCTTTGACGTCCACTTTGCCCGATAGTTTTTTACCGATTAGCTCTTCAAATTTGCCCAGATCATCGATGCCCGCGTCAAATTTGACATCCGCGTTTTCGTCGTCCAGTCCGTAAACGCCGCTTAGACTCTTTAGTTTTAGAAGTTCGGAGTTTAGAGCGGCGTTAAATTTGGCTTTCGAGCTTGCCACGTCGGCGTTTGCGTTTAGTTCAAAGGCTAGAGGTTTGCTCAAATTTATCTCCTTTGCGACCTGTTTTAGCTCGGCCGGATTTAGCCGCGCGTTTTTGGTGGCGATCTTAACTGAGCCCGAGATATTTTGCGTATTGTGTACGTCGTTTAGCACCGCTTCGCCGCTGATCGTTCCGCCGACAAATGCCGGGAAAGCGGCGATTTTAACCAGTTCGTCAAGCTTTAGCGAGCTGATTTTGGCTATGAGTTTGCCGCCGTTTAGCACCGCATCGACGTTACCGCCGAACCCCTCGATCTTTATGTCGAAGTTTTTTAGCTCGCCGGCGGTGGCGATGACGTTGCCGTTTGCTTTAAACGCACCACTGAGCTTTTGCCCCACGAGGGGCTCAAATTTGGCTAGATCGTCCACGATGAGTTTGACGTCGCTGCTTATGGTGTTTGAGTTTGGGTCGTAGATCGTCTTGTCGCTGCCGATCGTCGCTAGCGGCGTGATCACCGCGCTTTTGGCG
>CAURKE010000046.1:0-6360 GCA_963525055.1 uncultured Campylobacter sp.
TATGCACCGCTCGATAAATTTACCCAAAAATCGACCCAAATTTAAGCCTAGCAATTGCCGGCGCGTCAAATTTGAGCCGAATAATCTAAATTTACATGAAACGCAAAGCCGCCTGCAAAAAGACAAAAGCGCGGACGGTCAAATTTGACGGATCGCCTGGCCGAAAAAAGAAAATTTATGCCGCAAAAGCCCGCAAATTTAGCGTGCCGATAGTCCTTCTAGCTCTTTTGCCAGCGAGTTTACCTTAGAGTCGTCCATGCCGTTGCGCTCGACGTCGCTCACGACGATATCCTCCCACGTCTTGGCAAACTCGGCCTGAGATAGCCCGAGGCCGCCCTCGCCCTTTGGCAGCATGCCGCTGATCACCAGCGCGCGGAAGCACACGTGGCGGTCGCCCTTGTAGGCTTTGCACTGCTCTAGCGAGTTTTTAAACTCGGCTCCTAGGTGCTGAGTAACCTTGTCGTCCGGATATTTTTCCGCCGCGCGAGCTATGTTAAGTGCGGCTTCGTAGTACTCCGATATGGCTTTAAACTCGTCGTTTTTGGCAGCGTACTGGAGTAGCTCGCCGGCTCTTTTGCTATCTCTTGGCGCGCCTAGACCAGTAACGTAGAGCAGTCCCAGATCCCCGCAGGCGTCTCTTAGACCCTCGTCGCAGTATTTTTTACGAAGCTCAAATTCCTCTTTAAATTTACCGCTTTCAAAGTAGTTGTTCGCGCCCGCCACGGAGTTATACTCGCGCAGCACCTTTGCGTACTGCTCAGGGCTATATGGCTTTGCCTGCGCGCAAACGGCGCAAAGAGCAAACAGGGCTGCGGCTAAAATTTTATTCATTTCTTTTCCTTTTTGGTTTTAAATTTTTTGATAGTTTTTTTGATGGCCTTTAGCAGATAGGCGACGTCTTTTTGCGTGTGCGAGTAGTGCAGGCTTACGCGCACCCAGCCGGGCTTTTGATCAAATTTCTGATCGTCTTTTAGTCCGAGCAGATCGTGTCCGTACGGACCGGCGCACGCACACCCCGCACGAGTCTGCACGCCGTAGTCCTCACTCAGCGCCGCAGCGAAATCATACGGCGAAACGCCCTTGACGTTAAACGCGAAAATCGGCAATCTCGGCACTGCGCGCGGGCAGTAGCTCACGACCTCGGGGATCTTATCCAGCCCCTCGCAAAATAGCCTTGCAAGCTCATCCTCGCGGCTTTTTATGACGTCCAGGCCGACCTCGTTTCGTAGTCTGTATGCTAGCGCGGCTCTTATAAGGCCCATCACGTGCTGGGTGCCGCCCTCCTCGGTGCGCTCCACGCTTGGCGCGAAAAAATGCGAGCTGCGGCTCACGTAGCTAACCGTCCCGCCCGCGGCGAAGGTCGGTTTGTCTGATTTTACGAGTTCTTTTCTTATCGCGAGCAGTCCGCAGCTGCCCACGCCTCCTAAAAGCTTGTGCGGCGAGAGAAATAGCGCGTCGAAATAATCGGCGTCGAGATTATCGTGCGAGCTAAAACTCGCCGCGTCAAAGGCCACGGTCGCGCCGTATCGCTTCATCATCACGTAGATTTTTTTGTAGTCGCTGATTATCCCCGTGACGTTTGACGCCGCGCTAAAAGAGCCGATGATCTCGCGCTTTGAGTTGATTTTGAGTAGTTGATCGAGCCTGCCGAAATTTATCTCCCCGCTCTTGCTTAGCGGTATGCGCACGACCTCGCATAGCCCCTCGCGCAGGCTAATCTCGTTTGAGTGGTGCTCATAGGGCGAGACGATGACGAGGGGCAAATTTGCGCCCTTTAGACTCTCCTCGCCCAGGCGGTTCGCGCTCATAGGCGGCAAGTAAAGCCCCATGATTTCTTGAAATTTCTTTATCGCCCCGGTCGCGCCGCAACCAGCCGAGATCAGATAAAATCGCTCGTCAAGCCCTAGCAAATCCTTCAGGCTTTGTCTTGCTTTTTCGTAGCGTTTTTGCGTCTTTAGCGCGTTTGAGGCGCTTTCGGAGTGCGTGTTGGCGTAGGTTTTTAGGTATTTTGCGATCCTGCGCTCGATAGGCGCGTAGGCTAGGCCCGAGGCCGTGTAGTCAAAGTAGCGCACGCCTTTTTTTAAAATAATATTTTTCCTGATTTCGTCAATGCTAACCAAAATTTTTCCTTATAAAAAAAGAGATTATAACCAAAGTTGTGCTAAAATGGGCTAAAAAGGAGCAAAAATCTACGCCTTAAAATCAAGCTACGCGCGCTTTAAGCACCTTGATATCTTGCAGCTTATTTACTTTCATCTAGTCTTTGACGCGCTCAAATTTGAGGCGAATTATTACGATATTTTCGAGGCGATCGAAAAGGAAATTTTAGATAAATTTGAAGATTTGTCGCTCAAATTTAGCTTTGACGCGCCTTTTGAAAACGAGCTTAAATTTGCCCTTTGCAAGCTTGCTAAAAACGACCGCAAAAAATACGCCCTAAATAAATTTCTACCCCGCCCTCTCATCCTAAAAATTTACGCCGCCGCGATAAACTCGGGCGTAGTCAGCATCGAAAAGACACTAGAAAAACCGCGCGTAAAAAGCAAATATCAAAAATCTAAAAAGCTGCCCGAGCGCGATAAGGCACAGGATAAAGTGGTCTTTAACGACAATTTTACTAGGTTTTGGTTTTATTTCATCGAGCCAAATTTGGCCCTTTTAAAAAACGGCAAAAAGGCCGAGTTAATGGAGCTTATCAGACGAGAGTTCGACTCGTACGCGGGCTTTGGCTTTGAGCTGCTTTGCCGTGAGCTTTTAGCGTTTAGGCTAGGTACGGAGCCCGCTCGGGTGCGCAGCCTGTGGGCGAAAAATATCGAGATAGACATATTTTTGAGCCTAGACGGACGTATCATCGTCGGAGAAGCTAAATTTAAAGAGCATAAAATTTGCAAAAACGTGGTAAATTTACTCCTTAAAAAATGCGAGCGACTAGGCTTCGTGCCGGACGTCGTCGCGCTATTTTCCAAAAGCGGCTTTAGCAACGAAGTCGGCCGCCTAAAAAACGAGCGAATTTTACTTTTTGATTTAGAAAATTTTGAGGAGCTTTTATGACCCAGATCGATAAAACCAGCGTCCAAGACGGACTAAAAAGCCTGATCGAGCAGACCTATCTGATAGAGCGCGAGTACAAAAACCTGACCGCGTCGTATGCGAATCTGCAAGGCTTTATCAAAGATATCGTGGAAATTTTGCCAAACGCGATCTGGGTTTTGGACGAGGCGGGTGAGATATTTTTACAAAATTCAGAAGCCCTAAAACTCGGGCAAATTTTAAAATTTATCCCGCAAAATGAGGGCGAGATAAGCGCCGCGGGGCAAATCTACCTCATTAAAATCGCCCAAAAAGAGGGCAAAAAAATCATCTCCGCAACCGATATAACGACCGAAAAGCGCACCGAGCGCCTAGCCTCGATGGGTCAGGTCGCAGCCCACCTAGCCCACGAGATACGCAACCCAGTGGGCTCGATCTCGCTGCTAGCCTCCACGCTGATAAAAAAAGCAGACGAACGCGCTCGCCCCGTCGTCGAGCAGATGCAAAAGGCGATCTGGCGCGTCGAGCGCATCATCAAGGCCACCTTGCTTTTTACCAAAGGCCTAACGATAAACGCGCGCGAATTTAACCTAGCCGAGCTAAAAGGCGAGTGCGAGGCCGCCATAGAGTGCTACACATACGGCAAGGAGATCAAATTTAGCCTAAATTTCCCCGACCTGCCCTATGTGGGCGACCGCGATCTGCTCGCGATGGTGTTTCAAAATATGCTGTTTAACGCGATCGACGCGGTCGAGGAAAACGAGGATGATGATGGCTGGGTGCGCGTGGACTACGAGCAGCGCGAGGGCGAGCATAAATTTACCGTGACCGATAGCGGCGTGCCGATCAAAAACCAAGCCATGGTCTTTGAGCCCTTTAAAACGAGCAAACTAAAGGGCAACGGCCTTGGGCTGCACCTGTGCCTACAGATCGTCCAGGCGCATGGCGGCAGTATCGAGATCGAGCTTGAGCCAAAGAGCTTTTGCGTAAATTTACCCGCAAAGACACGCGGCTAGACGGCAAATTTGATGAAATTTAATGCTTCGGGCGAGATTAAATTTGAACGCGAAATTTAGGGCGGCTCGGGGGGCTTGAGATTAGCTTCGGCGAGCCGAACAATGAACAAAAAAACAATCAAAACAAGGAGAGAAAATGAAATTTGACGCGAAAATCTTAGAGGATTTGGCGAAGTGGTTTGAGGAGCTAAAGGAGATTAAATTTAGCGAACTTTTAGCGGGCGACGCGGCAAACACCGCCTTTATAAGCGTGGATATGATAGAGGGATTTTGCAGCATGGGACCGCTAGCTAGCCCGCGAGTGGGCGCGATCGCGGACGGTATAGCGCAGACTCTTAGCGCGGCCTATGCGGCGGGTGCGAGAAATCTCGTGCTACTCGAGGATAGCCACGAGGCAAACTGCGCGGAATTTGACGCATTTCCGCCGCACGCTATCAAAGGCACCGAGGGCGCGAATACGATACCGCAGCTACGCAAGCTGCCGTTTTTTGACGAGATAAAAATCTTTCGCAAAAACTCCCTGAGCGCGGCTTACTGCGCCGAATTTAACGCGTTTATCGCGCAAAATCCGCACATAGACACCTTCGTAGTGCTCGGCGACTGCACCGATCTGTGCGTCTATCAGCTAGTCTCGCACCTAAAGCTTGGCGCGAACGAAGCAAACATCAGGCGCAGAGTCCTAGTGCCGGCAAGCCTCGTCGCCACATACGACGCGCCGGGGCACGAGGGGGATTTTTATCACGCGATGTTTTTGCGGCATATGCAAACCGGTCTTGGCGCGCAGGTCGTGCGAGGGATTAAATTTTAGCGCCGATTTTATGAAAGGCGCAGCTAGCAAATTTAGGCGGCTAGCGGGGTCAAATTTGAACCAAAGCGCGAAATTTGACTACTCGCTATGCCGTTTATAGAAAATCCTTTGGATGATAAATTTGCACGCCTTTAGCGTCCGTCTGCGCGGCGGCGTAGAGGCAATCAAATAAAAAATATAGCAGCCGCGATATTTTAGGTATAATGCCGGCAATGCAGAGCTGCCGCATGAATTTGTATTAGGAGGCGTTTTATGAAAATTTTAGGCAAGATTCGAGTCGGCGCGGCGGCGCTTGGAGCGGTGATGTGTTTTAGTAGCGCGCAGGCGTTTTTTACGATTGATTTTAACGAGCAGTGGTTGCGGCAGGATGCCTATAACCGCGCTATGAATCAGGCGAAGAAAAATTTAAATCCGCCCGATGATTCCGCCTACGCCAAAGACGTTAAGACCGATATACTCTATACGGGCGCGCTGGTGCGAGCGGGAGATCATTTTTTTGACATGGACGGCATCGAACAGATAGCGCAGCTATTTCCCGCCGCGCAGCAAGACGAGGGGCGGCGCTTGCTAGTAGAGGGTATAGATAAGCTAAACGGCAGCGTCGAGCAGCTATACGGTATACCCAAAGAAAACGTAGCGACCGGCATTGTGGCGCTGCTGGGAGGCGCTTATGCGGCGTATTTTAATCATCCGATGCCGGACGAGGCCGTAAAGCCCGCATTTTTGCAGATCGCCGAGTTTTTGCGCAAAAAACCGGAGCTGTTTGAGGGAAAAGCTACGGAAATGATGAACTCGTATCAGATATCTATGGGGCTTGGGTTTTTGCTAATGGCAATGCAGCAGGAGTTGCAGCAGCATCCAAATCCGGCGCATGAGGCGGAGCTAAAAGCCATAGGCAGGCTGGTTTTTAAATCATTACTAAACGTAGAACCTGAACAAATGGATTTTACCGCATCTGGCATAGTCTTTAAATAGGCGTTTTGATTTTTGCGCGAGCAAGGCAAAACTGCGCGCAGGCTCGCGGTACCTGTTAGGCGGCTTGCGGCGCAAAAAGCCGTCCTAGAGGCGCTTTTGGCCGCAGCCAGGTAAATAGCCAAACATAAACGCGAGCCTCTTTTTGACACACCCGACTTTTGGCCGCGACCGAGCAAATACCCAAACCGCGCTCAAGAGCCGAATTTAAATAAGGCCACGCGCCTTGCAAAATTCGGCCGATTTTTTATTTTAAAATAGCAGACGCATTTTCGGCGTTTTTAAAAACCTAAATCCAAAACACCTTTACGCTTTTGTTCTAAATAAACTCCCTTGGATGATAAATTTGCACGCCTTTGGCGTCTGTCTGCGCGGCGGCGATGACGGCGGACGCGATATCTTTCGCGCTCATCGGGCGGTAGTTCGTTAGGATAAACTTCGGCAAAAGCCCAAACAGCCAAATCGTAAAGAGCTCGCCTATACGCACCTGCTCGCGCTCGCTTTTTATCGCAGGCAGCCGCGCTATTTGCAAGC
>CAURKE010000047.1:0-6358 GCA_963525055.1 uncultured Campylobacter sp.
ATCGTAAAGGCGATCTCGTTTGGCACGAGCTGCTTTTTCTCGACTTTGACGTAGTTGCGAGAGGTCAGCAGCGAGATGGTCGGCGCGTAGGTGCTAGGGCGTCCGATGCCTAGGCTTTCTAGCTTTTTGACGAGCCCTGCCTCCGAGTAGCGAGACGGCGGTTCGGTGAAGTGCTGCGAGCTTTTGATGCTTTGTAGGTTCATAGGATCGCCGATTTTTAAATCGGGCAAAATTTTATCCTTATCCATATCGCCGTAAACGCGGTAAAATCCGTCAAACAGCACCTTGCGGCCGCTTATTTTAAACTCGCCTTTTGCGCCCGCGACGAATACGTTTTGCGTCTGGCTAATGCTAGCGCTCATCTGGCAGGCTAAAAAGCGGTTGTAGATGAGCGTGTAAAGGCGCAATGCGTCTTTTTCGAGATACTGCGCGGCGATAGCGGGCGTGAAGCTGAGGTTTGTCGGGCGGATCGCCTCGTGGGCTTCCTGCGCGCCCTTGCTTTTGGTGGCGTAAAATTTGGCCTTGGCAGGCAGGTAGCGTTCGCCGTACTCTTTTTCTATCGTCTCTCGCGCTGCCGCGACGGCTTCTTTGGCGAGATTTAGGCTGTCCGTTCTCATGTAGGTTATCGCGCCCATGAAGCCCTGATGCGTCTGCACGCCCTCGTATAAATTTTGCGCGATCATCATCGTTTTTTTCGGGCTAAAGCCTAGGCGGTTGCTCGCGCTTTGTTGCAGCGTCGAGGTCATAAACGGCGGCGCGGGCTCGGTTTTGCGCTCTTTGGCTTCGATCTCGCGGACGCTAAATTTATCGCTTTTTAGATTTTCTACGATAAATTTGGCTCGGTCGCCGTTTGTTATCGTTAGTTTTTCTATCTTTTGCGCTTCAAATTTAACTAGCTCGGCGTCGAGGTCTTTTTTGAAAATCGCGTCGATACTGTGGTACTCGATCGGTTTAAAGTCGCGGATCTCGCGCTCTCTATCTACGATGATTTTTAGCGCGGCGCTTTGTACTCGTCCCGCACTTAGGCCTTTTTGGATTTTTAAATTTAACAGCGGCGAGAGCTTGTAGCCCACGATTCGGTCCAGCAGGCGGCGTGCTTGCTGCGCGTTTACGCTATCCATATTTATAGTGCGCGGGTTTTTTAGCGCGGCCTCGATGGCGCTTTTGGTGATCTCGTGAAACACGATGCGAGGCAGGCTTTCTGGTTTTTTACCGATGGCTGCGGTGATGTGGTAGGCGATGGCCTCTCCTTCGCGGTCCTCATCGGTCGCGAGGTAGATTTGGCTCGCATTTTTGGCTAGTTCTTTGATCTCTTTTACGATCGCGGAGTGGTCGGCGCTTATTTTGTACTCGGGCGTAAATTTTTCGCCCTCAATCTTGATGCCGAATGCCGTCTTTGGCAGATCCCTGATATGGCCTTTTGATGCGATGACGTCGTAGTCTTTACCTAGAAGGTTTTTTATCGTTTTGGCTTTCGCGGGAGATTCCACGATGATTAAGCTTTTCATTAATATAGCCTTTTTAATTTTTTGGGTAATTGTAGCAAAAATTTTGGCCGAAAAAGAAATTTGAAAATTTTTTCATTTACCCCTAAAGTTTTTTTGATTTCGTCCGATATAGTTTTCGTGCGACAAGAAGTCGTAACTAAACTTTAAAAGGATTTACAATGAGTTTTCGTATTAATACTAACGTAAACGCACTCAACACACACGCTAACGCAGTTAGCAACAACCGCAACCTTTCTCTTTCTTTGGGTAAACTTAGCTCAGGTTTGAGAATCCAAACAGCAGCAGATGACGCTTCTGGTCTTGCTATCGCTGACAGTCTTCGCTCTCAAGCTAGTGCGCTTGGTCAAGCTATCAACAACGGCAATGATGCTATCGGTATCATTCAAGTAGCGGACAAAGCTATGGACGAGCAGCTAAAAATTCTTGATACTATCAAAGTAAAAGCTACTCAATCAGCTCAAGACGGTCAAACAACAGATTCTCGTCAAGCGCTTCAAGCAGATATCGTTCGCCTAATGGAAGAGCTAGACAATATCGGCAATACGACGTCTTTCAACGGTCAGCAGCTACTAAACGGAACATTCTCTAACAAAGAGTTTCAAATCGGCGCTTACTCAAACCAAACAGTTAAGGCTTCCATCGGTGCTACTACGTCAGATAAGATCGGTCTAACAAGATTTGAGAGCTCACACATTATATCGTTCGCTGGTAAAGTTAGTATGACTTTCCTAAACGTAGACGGTGTGAATAACGTAAAAGTTGCTGCAGCCACTATAGGTACCGGCCTAGGACAAGGTGTCGGAGCTTTGGCTGAAAATATCAATAAAGTTTCTGATAAATCAGGTATTCGTGCTACATTCGATGTTACTGCTATCGGAGATAAAGCAATATCTGGTGGACAAATAAGATCTCTTACTATTAACGGCGTTAAAATAGGTGATTTGGTCGTAAAAGCAGGAGATGCTAACGGAACGCTAGTAAACGCTATAAATAAAGTAAAAGATCAAACTGGCGTAGAGGCTTCTATAAATACTGAAGGCAAACTAGTTCTAACTAGCCGTTCAGGTCGTGCAATAAACGTAACAGGAGACGATGGTACTAATAAAAAAGTAGGCGAGGCATTGGGCATGTCTGCCAAAATGGGAACAATTATGAGTAAGGCAGCGTTCGCTGGAAGACTTAATCTAGTTCGCCTAGACGGTAGGGATATTAAGCTTCAAACAGGTGCTGCAGGCGGCAAAATGTCTCTTGCCTTTAGTTTGGGCGCTAATGGTATAGGCGGCAACCAACAATCAGTTTCACTAAGGGACGTTAGAGGACAAATCGACGTAAGCCTAGCTGCCGCTATGGGCTTCCAAAGAATGAGTAAAGGCGTTATGACTTCTGCTCAATCAGCGGGTGTTATGACCCTACGTGGCGCGATGGCTGTTATGGATATCGCTGAGTCTGCTCAAAAAACTCTTGATCAGATCCGCTCAGACCTAGGTTCTGTTCAAAATCAGCTTGTTGCAACCGTAAACAACATCACGGTTACTCAAGTAAACGTAAAATCAGCCGAATCTCAAATCAGAGACGTTGATTTCGCTGCCGAGTCAGCAAACTTCTCTAAGTTTAACATCCTTGCTCAGTCAGGAAGTTATGCTATGAGCCAAGCTAACTCTGTTCAGCAAAACGTTTTAAGATTACTTCAGTAGTTAAAATTTAAGATCGCTTCGGCGATCTGTTTTAGTGTGTTTATGAAATACGTAAAACTAAACCCCGAATTGGCCTTTTGGTTGATTTGGGGTTTAAATTTTTAATATTATATACTTAATATGAAGTTTTCTTTTACTTTACCGATTTCATTTTTGGTTATCAACCCTCGTTTTTTTAGCTCTCGAACCAAGTTTTTAGAAGCTTTTCTAGTTACTTCTATATCGGCATTTAGGCCGCCGGCTGCGGAAAACAACCAATATTTATGCATCTCTGCCCAGTGAGCTAGTTTGTTTACTTTTTCCATAGCGGTATCACTAGGTTCTACGGCTATTTTAGCTAGCTCGAGCTCCTGAAAATATATGGACATAGTTACGGCGTTTTCTATATAGTCCGTATATTTTGGCTTCATCATAGCTTCTTTGGTTTTATCTATCTTGTTTGAAATTTTAATGAGCTTTAAAAATAGCTTTTCGTCTAGCCTGCCTTCATCTCTAAGTTTTATGATCTTGTCTATATCCGGAGCTACGCTTAAAAACGTCTCTTCTATTTTCTTTTTTACTATTTCTTGGATTTTTATCTTATTGCAAAGAGTTTTGTAGGCTTGCACGAGGTATTTGTTTGCGTTTCTGTTTGAAACCTTTTCTATGTGCGGTAATTTTTTCACCGTTTTGTTTTCGCAAAGTCTAACCATGACGTCTTTGAACGGCTCTTCTATCGAGCCTTCTATCCTAGCTCCGCCTTCTGTGCAGTTGTATGTCGTCACCCCTTCTTCGGCGGCCCCTTCTATATCTCTTTCGTATTGGTTTTTAAATTTTTCCCAGATATAAGTTGTTCTTACTTCGCCTTTGCCGCCGTAACCTTTGATATATAAGTGTTCGTCGGCCTGCGTAAACGCATGACCTGTAGCGTGGCTTTTGCCGTCTGGCGCAAAAGCTAAATCTTGTCCGATTAAAACGATATTTTTATGCCCCAAGGCATAAGCTAACTGATAGGCTTGGTTTGCGGTGGAATGTCCGAGTCCTAGATAGCCAAAGTCGTCGAGCTTAAAGGCTTTTTCGCTAATTTGCGGCCTGATTGTAAGAACAAGTCTTCTAGGAAGTATGTTTTTTATGGTTTTTTTGTTTGTAAGCGAAGCGACTATAAAATATATATCCTTATCAAATTTGCCGTATTTTTTTTCAAAAAAACTTGCCGTAGCCTCAACTCTTTCGATTGAAGTTACGTAATCGGGTACTATACCGTGCTTGGCTAAAATGTGATACGAGGCGTCTAAGCTAATAACCGTAACATACGGGGCGAATTTTTTAAGCGTCTCAAGCTGTTTATCGAGGCTTGGTCCCGTAGCTACAACTATGGCTGTATCCATTAGGCCATGACGCTTTTGGACTAGTTTCACGTACGAGTAGTTGGTGATCATGGCTGGCAAATTTTCTATATGATGCTTTATGCCTATTAGCATATCTTCGATGCTATTGCCCCCGCTTACCATTACTTGGGATATGGCTTTTACTATGTCTTTATTGATCCTACTGTAGTCATCGGTAAATTTATCGTAAAAATGCGTATGAATGTGAAGATCGTAAAGCTTGAGATATCTGTTCATCTCTGGCGTCGCCATAACTAAGTAAAACTGCGAATATGTCGCAGTCTGGGAGTAAAAAAATGCAAGGCGTTCGCTTGAGAGCTCCTGTGATAAATCGACCAAATTTAACACCGCATATATGATCTCGATTTCCGGCTCTATTACGATAATTTTTTGGTGCGTTTCGTTTTTTAAGAGCGCTTTATAAAGCACTCCGTTGCCAAGCCCGTAAAAAAACATAACCGGATAGCGTTTATATTTTTTCTCGATACTTTCAAGTGCTTTTAGGGTATCGTTTGAGGGATTTTCGTAGATGTATTCGTAAGTTTTTCTATCTATAAAATTTATATCTATCGGATCTTTTCCTATGAAAATTTCGTATTTGTCCTGACCTTGCATACCCCAAAGTCTAGCGGCAAGCATTTCGTCTTGATTAAATAAAGCTTGCAGGTTTTTTTCAAATATCGGATTTTGAATTTTCCCCGCATCGTATTGTTGTCCGGTTTGCTCTTTGCTGTCGGTATTTTTTTCGATTTCAAGACTGTTTATCGTGCGGCTATCTGCTTCTTGTTTCTTTGCCATCACATATCCTCCTTTGTGATTCTCTCGCTAAATTTTATCTCTCTTTTTGCTTTTTTACCTAGTAGCTCAGGTAAGAATTTAGGGTGCAAGCCATATCCCGGGCGTACGCTTTTTATGTTTTTTTCGCTAAAGATTTCGCCCTCTTTGATATTTGAGCAAGCGTAAAGCGAGCGGGAAAAGCGGCGATTTTGCACGGCTTTCTCGTCTAGCTCGTAGTTTACTTTGCCAAGCAGCGCTTCGGCATCTCGCACGGCTTTTACCATCTCGCCAAACTCCCGCTCGTCCAAGCTAAAGGCCTCATCGACGCTGCGAATGCTCTTGTCTAGGATAAAGTGCTTTTCTATCATACGAGCGCCCAGGCTCACGGCGACCACGGGCGCTACGATGCCTAGCGTATGGTCCGAAAAGCCGACCTCGACGCCAAATTTGCGTTTCATATCCGCAATCGTGAGCAGATTCATCCCATCAAGCGGAGCAGGGTAGCTGGACGTACATTTTAAAAGCGCGATCCGCTCGTTTCCCGCATCTTGGCAAATTTGCACGACGTCGGCGATTTCTTGCTCGGTTGCGATGCCGGTGGAGATGATGATCGGTTTGCCTTTGAGCGCGACGTACCTCACGAAATCATAATCCGTAACCTCAAAGCTCGCTATCTTGTAAGCTGGCGGGTTAAATTTCTCTAAAAAATCGGCATCGTCGTTGCAAAACGGGCTCGAAAAGCAGACTAGCCCTTCGTCCCGCGCCGTGGCAAAAAGCTGCTCGTGCCACTCGCGAGGCGTTAGAGCTTGCTTGTAGAGCTCGTACAAATTTGCCCCGTCCCACAGCCCGCCTTTTATCATGAAGTCCTCGCCGCGCGAATCTAGCGTGAGGCTATCTGGCGTGTATGTTTGCAGCTTTATAGCGTCCGCGCCAGCGCGCTTGGCTGCTTTTATCGTATCAAGCGCCGTTTGCAGGCTGCCCGAGTGATTTGCCGAGAGCTCGGCGATGATAA
>CAURKE010000048.1:0-6259 GCA_963525055.1 uncultured Campylobacter sp.
CGCCGCGCACGATCTCGCAGCGATTTACGGCGGCGTAAATTTCGTCGCTGATCTCTTTTTCCACGCGCTGACCGATGATTTTATCGAAGGTTTCTTTTATCAAAAGCACGCCGTTTACGATAATAAAAAGCGAGGCCAAAGCGCCCGCGTAACCGTCTATCTGGACGTCGGCGAAGTACGACAGCGCGGCGGAAACGAGGATCACGCACGATATGATCGCATCGCCCAAAGCCTCCTGCGAGGCGGCTCTAAGCGAGATAGATTTGGTCTGTTTGCCGATTTTCTTGTAGTAAAAGCCGAGCGTAAATTTGACGAATATCGTGCAGAATAAAAACGCCAAAAACGGCATCGTAAAAGTAGTAGGCTCCAGTGCGAAGATATTTTCAATCGAAGTTTTTAGAAACTGAAATCCCAGCATCAACACGATGACCGAAACGATAAGACCGCCGATATACTCGGTCCTACCGTAGCCGTAGGGGTGGGGCTTCGCCCGGTATCTTGCTAGCTAGTTTTGAGCCAAAAATCGTGATGATACTTGAGCCAGCATCGCTAAGGTTATTTACAGCGTCTGATATCAGAGTGACCGAGTTTGAGACCATGGCGATAAAAATTTTTGCCGCAGCTAAGAAAAAATTCGTAACTATACCGATAAGCGCGATTTTTATTATCGTTTTTTCGCGCTTGCCGTCTTTAAAATCCATCATTTTGAGATTCCTTTTCATTTTTGGCGAGATTATATCACTCCTTGACATCAAAGCCAAAATTTTATAAAATGCGACTTTCAAAAACTTCTTTTGAAACTTAAATTTATCTACAAAATTATTCCGTAATTTTAAAGAGGACACAATGGAAAATAACGCGACCCAGCCTGCAAATTCTGCGCAGGAAAGTCAAAAAACCACAAAAAAACACCAAAACTCGCGCACTCACATCCCCGTCGACGGACACAAAATCGAAGAGCTAAGAACTCTTAGTCTAGAGGAGCTTATCGCTATCGCAAACAGCGTAGGCGTCGAGAATCCGCGCGAATTTCGCAGACAAGATTTGATATTTGAGATCCTAAAAACCCAAACAAAACAAGGCGGATTTATACTTTTCACGGGTATTTTAGAGATCACGAGCGAGGGCTACGGCTTTTTGCGCTCGGTAGACGCAAACCTTAGCGACAGCTCAAACGACGCCTACGTCTCAAACTCTCAAATTCGCAAATTTGCCCTGCGCGTGGGCGACATCGTGACGGGTCAAGTACGCGAACCAAAAGATCAAGAAAAATACTACGCCCTGCTAAAAATCGAAGCGCTAAACTATATGCCGTTAATCGAGGCCAAAGAGCGCCCGCTATTTGACAACTTAACTCCGCTTTTCCCGACGGAAAAACTTCGCCTCGAGTACGATCCGATGAAGCTAACGGGCCGCGTGCTCGATCTCTTTACCCCTCTTGGCAAGGGTCAGCGCGGCCTCATCGTCGCCCCTCCAAGAAGCGGTAAAACCGAGCTCATGAAAGAGCTAGCCCACGGCATCGCGCGCAACCACCCAGAGTCGCATCTCATGGTGCTACTCGTAGACGAGCGCCCCGAGGAGGTCACCGACATGCAGCGCTGCGTAAAGGGCGAAGTGTTTAGCTCGACGTTTGACCTACCTGCGATGAACCACGTGCGCGTCGCCGAGCTCGTCATCGAAAAGGCCAAGCGCCTCGTAGAAATGGGCAAGGACGTCATCATCCTGCTAGATAGCATCACCCGCCTAGCGCGCGCTTATAATACCGTAACTCCGCCAAGCGGCAAGGTGCTAACAGGCGGCGTGGACGCAAACGCCCTACATAAGCCTAAGCGCTTTTTCGGCGCGGCGCGAAACATCGAGCACGGCGGCAGCCTCACCATCATCGCCACTGCGCTCATCGACACGGGCTCTCGTATGGACGAGGTGATTTTCGAGGAATTTAAAGGCACGGGTAACAGCGAGATCGTGCTAGATCGCAACATCTCCGACCGCCGAATTTACCCGGCCATCAACGTACTAAAATCAGGCACCAGAAAAGAAGAACTACTGCAAAAACCGGACGAACTGCAAAAGATCTGGGCTATCCGCTCGGCGATCGCGACGATGGACGACGTAGAGGCGCTTAAGTTTTTATACGCCAAGATGCTAAAAACCAAAGACAACAAAGAGCTTCTTTCGATATTAAACGAATAGTCGGTCCAAAAAACCGACTTATTTTTATACACTCTTTTAAATTTAATCTCAAATCTTATTTTATCTACACAATCCACTCAGCTAAAGCCGCTCAACGTTGTTTAATGTATTTAATTTTATAATACGCCTTTATTTTATATTAAAAGGACACGGATGAAACACTTTGTCTTTAAGGTTGCCCTATGGATTAGCTTATCCTGCACTTTAGCTATGGCAGAAGGCGTGTTTTTGGGTCTAGAGGGGGATTACTCCTTTGGTTCAAAAATAAAATCCCGAGATAGCGATCCTTTAAAAAAGGCACAGTTTGGCCTAGGAATAAAAGGCGGCTACGATTTTAACGTATTTAGAATTTACGGAGCATACATATACGATTTTAAGGTGAAAAAACGAGGAGAAGACGCAGACGGTACGTTTTCTTTCAAATGGAATACGCATAAATTCTTAGTCGGTGCCGACTATACGCCCACCGTCGCGCAAGACTTTAAATTAGTTCTAGGCGGCTATGCAGGCTACTCAAAACTAAAAGACCAACTAATAGCCAACGATGCATATTCAGACAGCGGTAGCGCAAGCGGCTGGGTTTTAGGAGGCAGATTGGGCGGCGAATATTCTCTTGACGCAAATAACGCGATCGAGCTAGGCTTCAAAGCCGACAAAACATTTTATAGCTACAACACCAAAGAGACAAACACCGGTTTATACCTAGGCTATACATACAAATTTTAATTTTAAAGAGCCTATTTTAGGCTCTTTCTTCAATTTAAATTCTCCAAACTCGGCTCTCCAAACAGTCGTTTAGCTTCTTTTAAAACCGCTTGATTTTTTGCGGCCTTAGGATCGGTTTGAGTTTTTGCGGCCAAATTTGGCGTAGGATTTTGAGCGTTCAAATTTGCTTCGTTTGATGACGAGTCGTCAAAATTCGCTTCATTTTGAAGCTCGTCGCCGACTAAATTTGTCGTATCTAAATTTTGCCTTGCGGTCGCGCTTGTCGGCTCGCTCGCATCCTGCTCAAAGAGCGCGCCGATACCCTCATAGTCTGCCGCCTCGCTAAACATCTCGCTCACATCGTCCGGATCAAACGGCGGCTCGCCAAAGCTTGCCGTTTGCGGCGCGTGGCTTTGGTTAAATTTAGCGGTACCGCTTGGTTTTTGCTCCGTCTTTGCGGCATTTTGGCTCTCTAGCCGTCTTAGTTCGTCATCTAAAAACGCCAGATCGGCCCCCGCAGCGATTCCGTCATCGGTCTTAAATTTCAGCGAATACGCCTCATGAAAATCGTGCGTATCGTCGCGCATACTCTCAAAATCGGGCGCAAATTTAGGCTCGGCAGGCTGATATAAACCAGCCTGCGTTTGCGAGTTTTGCGTCAAATTTGCCACGTTTTCGTTTAAATTTAAGAGCGCGGTTTCATCGCGGGGCGAGTCGCTATTAGTTTGTTCGCTTGGAGCCGAGTCATTTGCCATTTGCGCTTGCGTTTGCGGCGTCAAATTTTCCGTTTGCTCGTCCTGCTCGCCGCTTTCAAATTCGGCGCCCAAATTTTGCTCCGAGGCTGTAGCTACTCCCTCCTCGCTACCGCCTGCAAATAAATTTCCAGTCAAATTTGATGGCTCTTGCTCTTGGGCGTTTTGATTTGTATTTCCCGGCGCGTCGTCCGTGTCAAATTTAGCACCCTCACGGTTTGATGCAGTTTGGGCGTCATTAAATTTAACCTCGCCGCCGCGTTCATCGTCCAAATTTACAGCGCTTTCCGCCGTCAAATTTTCCGACGCGCCCCCTATTTCGGGGCTTTGCTTGGGAGTTATCTTTATCTTTGCGCTCTCGCCGAAAAGACTGCGCAAAATCTGCAAAATCACCTTCGAGCTCTCGCGAAGCCGCCTCTGATCGTCGCCAGCCGCACTTGAGGCTAGACTCATGCAGCCGCTTGAGAAGTCCAAAAACTCGATGCAGTTTTTAAAGCATTCGCCAAGATCAAAGCTGCGGTCGTAAATTTTGGCCAAAAACGCTTCATAGGCCGGGTTTGGAGTTTTCGCGGCGCCGGTTTGGCCGCCTAGCTCTTGGGGAATCTGGGCGCTCAAATTTGCCGAGCCGGCCAGCGTCTTCGCGCTTAAATTCTGCTCCAAAGCCGCGCCGTTTTGCGAGGCTGGTTTAGCCGCGTTTGCTCCCGTCAAATTTGACCCGTCCGTAGAGACTGAAATTTGACCCGTCTGGGTAGGAGCCCTAAACCTGGCCGCTTCGCCTCGTCCGCCAGCAAAATTTGACGCCGCAGAAGATGCGCTAAAATCAGCCGCGCGACCTTGCGAATCCGCAAATTTTTCTCTCGCGTCCACGGCTATCATCTCGTCGATCGATTTTAGATTTATCGCCTCGATCATCATAAAAAGCATCACTCCAAGCACGAATCCGCCGTCGCTGCTGACGCTTAGCATCGAGCGTGCCTGCGAGAGGATCCTAAAAAATCTCTCGTACAAAAGCAGCGAGTATTTCGGACTCTGCGCGAGAAAATTCGCCTTGAGATTGGCCGTTATCTCGTCTATCACCATCTCGGCGTCGTAGCTCTCCAGCTGCGCTACCGCCGCGCTTACGGCCGATTTGTCGCCGCTCATAACGAGCGCCAAGATCTCCTCTATGCGCTGCGGATCAAGGAGTCCTAGCATCTGCGCGACGGCGCTTTGCGTGAGCTCGCCTTTGGCGTAGATGATGGCCTGATCTAGCAGCGTGAGAGTATCGCGTAGCGAGCCCGCGCCGCTACGAGCGAGGATCTCGAGGGCCTCTTTTTCATGCGGGACGTTTTCGCGGTTTAGGATAAAATCAAGGTGTGCGACCACGTCCGGGCGCGAGATCTGGCGAAATCTAAAATGCTGCGTACGCGATAGCACGGTGGCCGGGAGCTTGAGCGGATCGGTCGTGGCTAGGATAAATTTGACGTAGGGCGGCGGCTCCTCGAGCGTCTTTAGCAGCGCGTTAAACGCGGGCGTGGAGAGCATGTGTACCTCGTCGATGATAAAAATCTTAAAGCGCGCGATCGCCGGAGCGTACTTGGTCTGCTCGATGAGCCCCTTTATATCGTCGATACCGCGGTGGCTGGCAGCATCCATCTCGATGATATCGATGTGGCGGCCTTCGTTTGCGGCGATGCAGTTGGCGCACTGCTCGCAGGGCCGGCTAGTCGGGCCGTGATCGCAAACAAGCGCCTTTGAAAATATCCTCGCGCTTGAGGTCTTGCCGCTACCGCGAAGCCCCGAAAAAAGGTAGGCGTGGGTGAGGCGGCTCTCGTCCAGAGCGTGCGTGAGGCTGGTGCTGACGGCCTCCTGGCCTACGAGCTCGCTAAAATTTCGCGGTCTATATCTAAGCGCTAATGCTTGCAACACGGATTTTTCCTTAAATTTAAGATGTGATATTTTACTTTTTTTTGGATAAAAATTTAATATATTATGACTTGGTGCGTCGTGGGACGGGATAAATTTCGGCGAGGAAATTTGCCTGCGAGCGCGAATCTGTCGCATGCGGGGGACCCGGCAAATTTGACGTATATACTGCTCGGCTCTTGCAAAACTGCTACAAATTTGATGCAAAATTGTCTAGTCTAAATTTCGTCAAATTTAACCGCGGATATTTTGGCAATTTGGCGAATTTTGCTATAATCGCGCGAAAATGAAATTCAAAAAAGGGAGAAAATGAGAAAAGTTATATTGTGCGCGCTTGCTTTGGCATTTGGATTTTTAGCTACGGGCTGCGAGAGGAACGACTACCAGCACCCGATGTACCGCTCTACTAAAAATAAATAACTCCAAATCAGGCGGCTACTCTCCGCCTTAAAATTTCACTACTAGCAAGCTTCTTTCATTTTATCAAGCATGGATACGGATAAAAATTTAATGTATTAAAATAAAAAGCGGCAAATTTTAGCAAACGAAGTGGATCAAATTTGAGATAAATTTAATTTACTCAAATTTGACCCAGACGCCGTGCCTCAAATTTACCGCCCCAAACGCATGCGGCCAAAGGGCCAAAGTAGCTACAGATCGCCAAACAGCGCCTTTAGATCCTTTGCGTTTTCGTCTTTGCTCTC
>CAURKE010000049.1:0-6255 GCA_963525055.1 uncultured Campylobacter sp.
GCCGCGCTTTTAAGGCCGGGTAGATTCGACAGGCAGGTGCTTGTAGATAAGCCTGATTTTAAAGGTAGGATCGAAATTTTACGCGTGCACATAAAAGATATCAAGCTCGATCATAGTGTTAGTATCGAGGATATCGCGCGCATGACGGCGGGTCTTGCGGGAGCGGATCTAGCAAACATCATAAACGAAGCCGCGCTACTAGCTGGTAGAAAAGAAAAAGGCAAAGTCGAGCAGGCTGATTTGCTCGAGGCAGTCGAGCGAGCGATCGCTGGTCTTGAGAAAAAATCTCGCCGCATAAATCCGAAAGAAAAGCGCATCGTGGCCTATCACGAGAGCGGACACGCGCTCATAGCCGAAACCACCAAAGGCGCAAACAGAGTCACCAAGGTGTCGATCATACCGCGCGGCCTTGCGGCACTGGGCTATACGCTCCACACGCCAGAAGAAAATAAATTTATGATGCAGCGCCACGAGCTGATGGCTGAAGTAGACGTGCTTCTAGCCGGACGCGCGGCGGAAGAGGTCTTTATAAAAGAGATTTCAACCGGTGCTGGCAACGACCTAGAGCGCGCGACCGATATACTTCGCTCGATGATCTCGATATACGGCATGAGCGATATCGCGGGACTTATGGTGCTTGAAAAGCGCCGCAGTACCTTCCTAGCCGGCGGTCAGGCCGATAGAGACTATAGCGACAAGACGGCGGAAAAAGTGGATGAATTTATAAAAACCACGCTTGATGAGCGCTATAAGCACGTTCTTGAGACGCTGAGAACTTACGGCGACGCGATAGAAAAGATGGTTGAGGCGCTTTACGAGGAGGAAACTATCGAGGGTGCGAAGGTTAGAGAGATCATCGCAAACTACGAAAAAGAGCGCGGTCTGTCTAGTAGGCTCGTAAATTTAGAAGAAAACAAAGAGGAACAAGCGTAAATATATGCAAAACATCGGGCTAATCGCAAAACAGGGCTACAAATACGTTTTCGTTTTAGGGCTTTTGCTTTTGCTTGCGCTGGTTTTGGGCATATGTCAAATTTTATTTTTCGCGCTTTTTGCGCTTTGCATATTTTGGTTTAGAAACCCGGAGCGAGCGCTAGGCAGCGACGATGCATATGCCGTGCTTAGCCCGATCGACGGTAAGATAAAAAGCATAGATAAAATTTACTATCTTGACACGCAGTGCGTAGCCATAACTATCCGCAAGGGCGTATTTGACGCGGGTGCGCTCAGAGCTCCTTGCGATATGGAGCTTTTAGAGGCCAAACAAAGGCACGGACTGTTTTTGTGTAACGCTATGAAAGCTTCTAAAAATTTAAACGAGCGAGCCTTGTTCGTCTGTAAAAACTCGGATAATAAATTTGCGATCCGCGTCGTCGCGGGATCCCTTAGCAAAGGCATTTCTTTTGAAAATTTTAGCCGACTAAAAGCGGGCAGGAGATTTGGCTTTTTAAGTAGCGGCGAGGTGATTTTGATACTACCCGCAAATACTCGAATAAGCGTCAGCGTAGGCGAAAAGGTCGCGAGTGCCGGTATTTTAGGTTTTTTTAGCTATGAGGAAAAAGATGCAAGACAATCAGCATAAACTTCAGTTAATGTACATTTTGCCGAATTTATTCACGGCGGCTTCGGCGTTTTTGGGTATTATCAGTATTATCGCTTCCGTCCGCGGCTACATAGCGGCCAGCGCAGGACTAGCCGGGGAGGCTAACGGCTACTTTTTTAAGGCTATTATTTACATAGTTTTGTCTCTTTTTCTGGACGGACTTGACGGACGTGTAGCTAGGCTAACTAAAACTACGTCCAAATTTGGCGTGGAGTTTGACAGTCTTGCCGATATTATAGCTTTCGGCGTCGCGCCTGCGATGCTTTTTTATTTTACGGTAGGGCACAGTTTCGGGCGGCTTGGTTCGCTTGTCGCCGCTCTTTACGTTGTTTTCGGCGCGATTCGTTTAGCGAGATTTAACGTAATGACCGGCACCTACGAGCCGTCCGTCTTTATCGGCCTTCCGATACCTACGGCTGCGATCGTTTCGGCATTTTGGGTCGGGCTAAGCTTAGAATACGACTTCACTAGAAGCGCCGAGTGGTTTTTGATGTTTTTGCAAATTTTGCTTTCGGTCTTGATGGTGAGCAATATCCGCTACCCGAGCTTTAAAAAAGTAGATCTTAAAAGGGCTGATTTTTTGCGCATCTTGGTCGGACTTACGGTTGCATTTTCGGCTATTTACGTTTGCCCTATCGAAGCGGTTACGACTTTAATGAGCGTTTATGTTTCTTACGGTATAATCAGATACGTTTTTATGAGATTTAAAAACAAAAAAATTCAAAAGGAGGGCGAATGAACTACAATGTCAAATTTAACGCATTTTTCTCCCTACTTCTGCTGCTGCGCTAAGCAGCGACTCTTTCACACCATAATAATCAAAATTTAACTACGCAAACAAAAACTCCAAAAAAAGGATAAAAAATGAACAATGATAAAATAATAATATTTGATACGACTTTACGAGACGGCGAGCAAAGCCCCGGCGCCTCGATGAATACCGAAGAGAAAATCCGCATCGCGCGACAGCTAGAGCGTCTAAACGTAGACGTTATGGAGGTCGGCTTTGCAGCAGCTAGTAGGGGCGATTTCGACGCGATACATCAGATCGCCAAGCAAGCCTCAAACGCCTCCATCTGTTCGCTTGCCCGTGCCGTGGACGGCGATATAAAGGCCGCTGGAGAAGCTATCGCGCCTGCTAAAAACAGACGCATCCACACCTTTATCGCTACAAGCCCGATCCATATGGAGTTTAAGCTAAAAATGGCCCCCGACGAAGTAATCAGGCGCGCCGTGAAAGCCGTGGAATACGCCAAAACATTTTGCGACGACGTGGAGTTTAGCTGCGAGGATGCGGGCCGAAGCGAGATGAGCTTTTTAAAAGAAATTTGCGATGCCGCGATAAATGCGGGCGCAAAAACGATCAACATCCCAGACACCGTGGGCTACCTGTATCCCGAGGAGATGACTGCTCGCATCGGCGAGATAGTTAAATTTATAAATGGTCGCGCGGTCGTTTCCGTACATAATCACAACGACCTAGGCCTGGCCGTCGCAAACTCGCTAGCTGCGATAAAAGCGGGCGCTAGGCAGGTTGAGTGCACGCTAAACGGCATCGGCGAACGCGCTGGAAACGCGGCTCTTGAGGAGATCGTGATGGCTATAAAAACGCGTCAGGATATATTCTCGCCACTTTATACCGACATCGTCTGCAAGGAAATCTACCCTAGCTCGCGCCTGTTATCCGGTATCATCGGTATCGAGCCGCAGCCAAACAAAGCCATCGTGGGCAAAAACGCCTTTGCTCACGAAAGCGGCATCCATCAAGACGGCGTGCTAAAACACAAAGAGACCTACGAGATCATCAGTGCCGAGAGTATCGGGCTGGATAAAAACTCGCTGGTGCTTGGCAAACACTCGGGTCGCCACGCCTTTAAAGATAAGCTAATAAGCCTTGGCTTTGAGCTTGAAGATAGCGCGCTAAACGAGGCGTTTGAGAAATTTAAGGCACTTGCGGACAAGAAAAAAGAGATCTTTGACGATGATTTACGCGCGCTGGTTACTAGCGAGATCATCAAGATCCCTGAGGTTTTCGAGTTCTTGACGCTTACGCAAAGCAGCTGCAACAAAGGCCTAAGCAGTGCGGCAATCACGCTTCGTCACGCTGACGAGATCAAGAGCGATGCGGCGCTAGGCAACGGTACGGTGGACGCGATATTTAAGGTCATCGACCGCCTAAGCGGTATCCACGGCGTACTCAAGGATTACAAGGTTAGCGCCGTTTCGCAGGGCAAGGACGCGCTGGCAAACGTCGTTGTGAAGGTCGAATTTAACGGCAAGACCATCATCGGTCACGGACTTGATATCGATACGATGACGGCGAGCGCTAGAGCGTATGTGGGCGCGCTAAATAGCTACGTAAAAATCACCGCTACAAAGTAAAATTTGAGCGGTTTGATCGCCGCCGCTTAGCAAATTTAAGGCTCGGATTTGGACCTTAAATTTGCAAATTTAGCCTTTAAATTCGGCCGTAAATTTTGAAGTAAATTTGGCCGGGTTTTGGGCAAACAAAAATACAAAACTCCAATTTAAATCTCCTTGCATTTACCGCCGCGCCGTTAAGTTTTGCTATAATCAAGCCAAATTTTTCAAAGGAGAAAATATGAAAAAAATCGCGTTTTTGCTTATGATTATCGGCGCGTTTGCGTTTGCTAAAAGCGAGGAAGCGCCGCAAAAATCTACGCCAAAGCAGCTTGAGATGGTGCTGATCCTAGATAAATCGGGCTCCATGAGCGGGCTTGAGAGCGATACTATCGGCGGCTTTAACTCGATGATCGACAAGCAAAAAGAAGCGGGCGTAGACGCAAAGGTAACTACGGTGCTTTTTGATACGCATTTTAAGACCCTGCACGATAGAGCGGATATCAAAAAGGTCGAGAAGCTAACGAACAAGGACTATGTCGCGGGCGGCAATACCGCGCTACTAGACGCGGTCGGCGATACGATAAATAAAATCTCAAAAGTCGAGGATATCTACGCCAAAAACAGGGCCGTGCTTTTCGTCATCATCACCGACGGGCAAGAAAACTCGAGCAAGGAGTACTCAAAGGCTCAGATCAAAAAAATGATAAGCGATAAGCAGGAAAAATACGACTGGGAGTTTATATTTTTGGGGGCGAACATCGACGCCGTTAGCGAGGCGCAGAGCCTAGGCATAAAGGGTACGAACGCGGTGAAATACAAAAACAGCAGCGAGGGCGTGCAGAAAAACTTTGAGGCCGCTGCCGAGATGTCCAAAGATATGGCGATGGACAAAAAATCAAGCTCGAAGTGGCGCGAAAAGGTGCTTGAGGATAAGTAAAATTTAACTTAAGGCGCGGCTTAGTGCCGTGCTTTTGTAAACTTGCGGTTGTTTTTAAAATCGCTAGTCATAGCGCAAAGCGGAGCAGGGCGATCAAATTTGACGAGGCGAGTTATTTTTGCTTCTCGTCAAATTTGACAAAGTCGTTTCGCTTGGGCGCTATTAATCTATAAAAATTATTCGGGCGAATTTGCGACGAATTTATCGCCGTATCGCCCGCATAAAACTACTTTTTCAGCTTCTCGTAATCAATCATAAAATCAACGAATTTACTTTTAAAATTCGGATCTTTTATCAGCCCGTATTGTATCGTCGCGGCTTCGATATTGTCGATCTCTTGGTATAGGTGCCCGAGCGCCACGCGGCTTTCCATCGCGTTTGGATCGGTGAGCTTGGACAGCTCCAAAAGCGCGGTTGCGTTTTGCGGGTGGTTTGAGCCGATGGCGGCTACGGCTGCTATAAACAGCGTGCCCGCGTCGTTTATCTTAAATTCGTCGATTATGCGGTTGTAGATCTGATAGCTCTCCTCAAAATCGTTCGTGAAAATATCGATGTAGGCTAGCGTCTGGAGCAAGTCGGCGTTATTAGCGCCTTGTTTTAGCAGCGCTTTTATCTTCTCGCGCTCGTAGTTTAGCAGGCCCGAGATTTGCAAAAGCTTGATGTATTGCTCTTTGATGATGTTTGCGCCGTGATAAAACGCAGCGTCATTTAGCCGCTTATCGTGGAAGTAAATTTGAATCTGCTCGACGTATTTTTTGATACCCTCATCCTTGTAGTTTGCGATAAAATCAAGGATATTCGCCACGATATCTTCGGGTAGCTTAGCTTTTAAAATTTGCGTCTTTTTAGCAAACTCCTCACCCTTGTCGGTCATCTTTGCGATTATCGCGTCAAAGGCCAAATTTAGCGCCGTCTCTTCCTTTTCTTCTTCTAGCCAGCGCATTAAAGCGCCGCTATTATTTGCTATGAGCGCCATCAGAGCCTGGCTAACGGGCGCGTCTTTCGAGCTTGAGTCGTGGTCGAGATTTTCTGAAATTTCTTGTAGTAGTTTTGTGTTATCCACTGCGTTTATGTCGTTTGCGATAGCGCCCAGCACGCCTGCTAGGTGGTTCGTCGGATCTAGGTGATAGCTCGTGATAAAGTGCTTCGCCGCCATGCTAAAGTTGCCCAGCTGTGCGTAGCTAAGCGCTAGGTCGTAGTGTAAAACCGAGTGCTCGGGATAGAGCGAGATGAGCGAGGCAAACTGCGCGTTGGCCTGTTTTAGCTTGTAGTTTAGGGCGTTTGCGATGGCGGATGATAGCTCTAAATTTACCTTTGAGAGCGCGCCGCTAGCGTTTAGGTAGTTGCCCGC
>CAURKE010000050.1:0-6231 GCA_963525055.1 uncultured Campylobacter sp.
CAGCTAAACGAGCGCGAAAAAGCCGTCATCAGGATGAGATTTGGCCTGCTCGACGACGAGAGCGACCGCACGCTAGAAGAGATCGGCAAGGAGCTAAACGTAACTCGCGAGCGCGTCCGCCAGATCGAAAGCTCTGCGATCAAAAAGCTAAAACACCCGAAAGTCGGCAGAAAACTCAAAAACTACATCGAGGGCTAAATTTAGCCCTCCCTTTTTTTAACAGATTAGCGCAAAACCAACTATCGAATTTAAAAAATCCAAAGGTGCAAAGATGGATCAGCAACTCCTAGCTGAGATAAAAATTCCGCGACATAGCTTCTAATATTTTACTAATTGGCGGCTGTATGTCTATTTGGGTTTTGTGCGAATTTTGCAGCCGCGTCTCGCTGGCTGGTTTCTTGACCGCCGTGTTTCTTATTTGCCTTACTTTTCTTACATCGATGATTTTTAGGCTTCTTGCCGCTAGAGAAATCTCTAAACTCTCCTCAAGCAAACTCTTTACCAAAACCTTCTCCGCGCTAGTCACGGCGGCGCTACTAGCGATTTTGTGGCTATCTATGGCATTGTATTCGGTAAGTCAAGTCGGATTTGGCGCGGTAGAGTATGCCGCGGCGCAAATTGGAGGCTCTTTTGTCGACAATGCCTATTCTATAATCGCAGCAGTCGCAAATAATTTTTTAAATACGCAAGGCATGCCCATTAAGATATTTCTCGCCATAGACTCCATTTTTACTATCTACTTTTGGTTTATGCTCGGCGCGTCGTATTACCTGCTTGGCAAAGATACGCAAAGTAAATTTTTCTACTTCTGCACCGGCTTGGCTTTTATGGGCATAGCGCTTCAGTTTATCGATATTTCGTCCCTTAACGGTTTGGTATCTCCGTATGCGCTGCTTACGATAGCGATCTTGATCCCGCTTTGCGAACTAGCGGCTTGGGCTAGGATTAAAAATATCGCTCTAGCGCAGCCCTAAAATTTAAAAACTTCAAATTTTATCACAGCCGTCATACTAGCCGTTTTGCTAAATTTTGCTAAAAACAGCACTAGTGTCGCCTCTCAAATTTTATAATAAATTCATCGCCGTTTTTGTAGTATACTGCTATTTATTTATAAGTTAAAAATGCTTATTTTAAGCCTATAAATAAATATAATTTAAAAACTTAAGGAAAAACATGAGTAAATTTCACTCTTTCGCGCTAGCCCTTGCGCTGTGCGCGAGTTCGCTTTTCGCAGACCGCATCGTAACCGATCAGCTAGGCCGCAACGTTACGCTGCCTGATGAGGTTAAGCGCATAGTCGTGCTTCAGCACCAAAGCCTAAACGCGCTCAATGAGCTAAACGCGCTAGATAAGGTCGTCGGCGTGCAGGAGTCGTGGGAAAAGTCGCTCGGCAAAAACTACATCCGCCTAGCGCCGAGCCTAAAAGATATGCCGACCCCTGGCGATCTAAAGGTCATCAACTACGAGGCGGTGCTTAAGCTAAAGCCCGACGTCGTGATCGTCACGAACTACATCCCGCAAGAATACATCGACAAGATGACGGAGCTCAAAATCCCAGTCGTAGCCGTTAGCTTTCAGCGCAGCGACGCCGCCGATAAGGGCAAGCTAAATCCGACCTTCAAAGACGACGAAGCGGCCTACACCGAGGGCTTTTACGACGGGATCGAGCTTCTTGGCAAGGTCGCAAACCGCGAGAAGGAAGCCGCCGAGCTAATAAGCTTCGTCAAAACCTCGCAAGAGCAGCTAAAGGCTAAATTTAGCGACTTTATCGTCGATAAAAGGCCCAAAATTTACATGGCAAATCCGGACCTCACGACCTACGGCAGCGGCAAATACACGGGCATAATGTTTATGCGAGCTGGCGCGCAAAACGTCGCGGCGCAGAGTATCAAGGGTTACAAGCAGGTATCTGCAGAGCAGGTTTTGGCGTGGGCGCCGCAGATGATCTTCGTGCAGGATCGCTACCCGCAGGTGCCTGCCGAGCTCAAATCCAACCCTCAGCTTGCAAATTTAAGCGCCTTTAAAGAGGATAAAATTTACATGATGCCCGAATACGCCAAAGCGTGGGGCTATCCGACTGCCGAAGCCATGGCGCTTGGAGAGTGGTGGCTAGCGATGAAGCTCTATCCGAAGCACTTTGACGAGGCTGAGTTTAACAAAAAAGTGGAGGAATTTTATCAAAAATTCTACCGTACGAGTTATAAATGAAATTTTCCGCCCTGCTGCTGCTCTGGGTTCTGCTGTTTGCGGTATCGCTGGGTATCGGGCAGTATCCCATGAGCCTAGAGGAGACGGGTAAAATTTTACTCGGCTCCTCCGCTGATGAAACGGCAAAAAGCGTCGTGCTTGATATCCGTATCCCGCGCGGCCTACTTTCGAGCCTTTGCGGCGGGATACTGGCGCTTAGCGGCCTCGCGCTTCAGGCGGTATTTAAAAACCCGCTCGTGGGCCCGCACATCGTGGGCGTGAGCACTGCGGCGGCATTCGGCGGCGCGCTTTGCATACTGCTTGGCTTTGGCTCCTATTTTATCGTGGGCTTTGCCTTCTTTTTCGGGCTCGCGGCGCTTTTTATGCTCTATTTTATCGCCAAATTCGTCTCGCGCAGCGACGTATTTTCGCTCATACTGGCGGGCATCGTCATAAACGGCGTGTTTGCCGCGCTAACGAGCCTCGTGCAGTATCTAGCCGACAACGAAGACGTGCTGCCAAACATCATCTACTGGCTGCTTGGCAGCTTCGTGCGCGCAGACTACGACAAGCTCATCATGCTCACCGCCGTTTCGGCGCCCTGCGTCGCAGCACTCATCGCGATGCGGTGGCGATTTAACCTACTCAGCCTCGAAGACGGCGATCTAAAGGTTCTCGGCGTAAACATCGTGCGGCTGCGCTCGGTCATCCTCGTTATCTGCACGCTGCTAGTCGCCGCTCAGGTCAGCGTCAGCGGAAACATCGGCTGGATCGGCCTCGTGGTGCCGCACGTCGCTAGGATGATATTTGGAAGCGACCACTTGCGCTCCATGCCCGCTTGCTTCGTGGCAGGAGCCGTTTTTATGCTCGCCATCGACGACGTATCGCGCTCGATAAGCTCTAGCGAAGTGCCGCTTAGCATCATCTCCGCGCTCATCGGCAGCCCGATATTCGCCATCCTCTTAAAAAGGAGCGCCGATGCGAACAGAAGGTAGTTTACTCTCCATCAAGGACGCGGGATTTTTCTACGAAGAGGGCAAATTTCTTTTTAGAAATTTAAGCTTTGAGATTGAGCGCGGTCAAATTTTAGCGATCCTGGGGCTAAACGGTCAGGGGAAAAGCACGCTGATGTCGTGCATGATGGGAATTTTAAGCCTCAAAGAAGGCGAGCTTAGCACGCAGGCAAAATTTGGATTTTTGCCGCAAAGCTTTAGCGTGGCGTTTGATTACAGCGTGCAAGACATCGTAGCGATGGGGCGCGTGCGCGATATTTCGCTATTTTCAAAGCCTAGCAAACGCGACGTGCAGATCTGCCTGGACGCGCTTGAGAGCCTTGAAATTTCGCACCTGAAAAATAAGCGCTTCAACTCGCTTTCGGGCGGTCAGAAGCAGCTCGTACTCTTTGCCAGAGCGATCGCGAGCAAGAGCGAAATTCTGTTTTTGGACGAGCCTGCCAGCGCGCTTGATATCAAAAACCAAGACCGCGTGCTAAGCCTCATCGCAAATCTACGCTCAAATAGCGATGCGAGCATAGTTTTTACCACCCATCAGCCTAACCACACCCTCGCAGTCGCCGATCGCACGCTCATTTTAAAGGACGATCTTAGCTATGTTTACGGGCCCAGCGCCGAGGTTTTAAACGAGGAAAATTTAAACGAGCTTTACCGCGTGCGGATGAAAACGACGAAATTTGACATAGATGGCGAGCAGATAAGCAGCATCACGCAAATTTTCAGCGCGCAAGTGAAGTAATTTTTTGTCGGCAAAATTTGAACTGTACGTAAAACTGTGCGTAAAATTTTATGTATTTTAAAATTTGCGAGTTCGTAAAATTTGCCGATTTTTTAAATTTTAGATTGATTAGACGCGTAGATTACGAGCTTTACGACTTTTATTCATCTCGTGCGCGCTGCCTAAATTTACACGACGATAAACTATATTTTACGCTCGCGGCTTTTCATTTTACGCGCTCAAATTTGACACAAACGATCTCTTTTGATGGCTCGCAACTTTGCTTATTTTGTATTTTATACCCCAGACTATCCGCCTGCCTACTTTGGTTAAATTTAATAAAAATTTTAAGCTTGTTTGTGTAAATTTTTATTAAATTAACAAAAGGCAAAACGTGCAAGAAAACTTCATAAAGCGCATAAGTACAGCAAGAGCGCTAGGTATGGCGTCCGGGATTTTGGTTATTTTAAATTTGCTCTCGCAAGAGATGGTTTTACCTAAAAGCCTCTTTGATATCGCAACGAGCGCGCGCGTAGCGATGTTGTTCGTCTCCGTTATCTGCCTTTACGGCGCGATATCAAAGGTAAACAAACTCGCAGGCGGAGGCGTGTTTAAGCTTTACCGCATTTTTATCGCCGTCTGTAGCGCGATGATTTTGCTAAGCTTTAGCGCGAACTACGCTCCCGCTAGCACGCACAAGGTCCTATTTTTCGTCATTTGCGGCACGGCGGTGCTTGCGTTTTTGCTTTGGATAAAGATAAATTTTAAACTTGGCGCCGTCACGCAAAATGCCCTATTTTCAGGCTACGCAGTGCTTTGCGTGATCGGCACTTTTATCGCTGCGGCGCTAAAGCTTTTACTCACCAAAGCCCTGCGCGATCCCTACCCTATCGAGCTTGCGGTGCTTGGCATCTACCTGGCGCTAGGGTTCATCTACGTGCTTGCCTGGTCGAGAGTGGATTACGTCGAAAATCGCAATCAAGGCTAAGCCGAGTTCGTCAAATTTGCGTTTCAGACAAATTTAGACGATAAAAAATCGTGCGGCTATACTAAGCCCGTCCAAATTTATGCCAGGTCAAATTTAAATTTATCGCAAATCTGCAAATTTGAGCTAACGACGGCTTTAAATTTAACTCCGCAAAAGTCCAAATTTAACTCGTAAAATGCGCCTAAAAATTTCGCTTCTACCACGTCTGTTTCGTATTTTTCGCCGCTTATGATTAGCTCCGGGCGAAACATAAAGTTTCTTTGCTCCAGCCACGTTCTAAATTCGGCCGGCAGGCTTTGCGCATCCTGCGGGTTTATTAGGTTCATATCGCCTAAAAAGCAGGCGATTTCGTAGGATGCAGGCTGAAAATACAGCTCTCTAGGCGCGCCGAAAGCCAAAACCTTGCCGCCTTTTATCAGCGCGATTTTGTCGCTTAGCAAAAAGGCGTCCTCTTTGTCGTGCGTTACCATGACCGCGCTGATGCCGTTTGCCTTTATCATCTGTTTTAGCTCGCCTCTTAGCGCGCTTTTTAGGTTGCGATCGAGATTAGCGAAGGGCTCGTCGAGCAAAAGCAGCTTTTCGCGGTTTGCTACGGCTCTGGCAAAGGCCGTCCTTTGCGCTTGACCGCCCGAAATTTGATCGGGAGTTTTGTCTTTTAGCTCGGAGATTTTAAATTTCTCCAGCAGCTGTGCGCTCCTTTGGGCTCGCTCGGCGCTAGGGAGTCGCCACAGCGCAAATTCCACGTTTTTGCAAACGCTTAAATGCGGAAAAAGCGCGTAGTTCTGAAACATCATAGCCGTACCGCAGCCTTCTTTTACTACGATTTGCCCGCCGCTTGGCGTCTCAAGGCCCGCGATTATGCGTAAAAGCGTGCTTTTACCGCAGCCGCTATCGCCTAGCACGCTTAAAATTTCGCCCTCGTTAAGGCTTAAATTTACATCCTTTAAAACCTCTAAATTTCCGAATTTCTTGTTTAAATTTACGATTTTTAAAATTTCGTCCATATTTTTATCTTTCTTATTTTTTTCTGGAGATTATCTTGAGCCAAATGACGGCTACTAGCGACATCAAAACGATGAGAAACGACGGCAGAGCCGCAGCGTAAAGCCTCTCATCGCTCGCGTAGAAAAACGCTCTGATACTAAGCGTCTCAAAGCCCAAAGGCCGCAAAATGAGACTAAGCGGTAGTTCCTTAATGATGTCGATAAAAACGACGATGAGCGAGAGAAAGAAAAAGTGGCGAAGTAGCGGAAAATGCACTTTGAAAAACAAATTTAACCGCGAGCCGTTTAGCAAAAGCGCGGCGTCGTCGATGTTTGCCGGGA
>CAURKE010000051.1:0-6179 GCA_963525055.1 uncultured Campylobacter sp.
CATACTGCGCCGCTAGGATCAAAAATACGAAAATCATACCGAATATAAACGCCGTCGCGCCCGTGCCTTGCGAGCTAACCTCCTGATACGCCGTGCCCGCCCAGCTGATGGAGTACTCCTCGGTGCTTAGCGTCTGCTCGACCACCTCTTGTATCGCTTTTATCGCGTCTCCCGAGGTGTAGCCAGGTTTTGGGTCGCCTTGGATCTTAGCTGCCGGGAAAAGGTTAAATCTATCCACGATATCCGGACCCAAAATTCTAGTTAATGTAGCTACTGAGTTTAGCGGTATCATCTCGCCGCCTTTTGAGCGGACGTAAATTTTACGCAAGTCTTCGGGGTTGTTTCTAAAGCGGTCCTCGCCTCTAGCATAGACGCGGTAGGATTTACCGAAAAGACTAAAGTCGTTGATATAGTAAGAACCGAAAGTCGAGCCTATCGCGCTAAAAATTTCGCTCTCACTCACGCCGAACATCTGGGCTTTTTGCCTATCGACGTCGATTTTAAACTGGCGGTAATTAGTCTCTAGCGTCGAGCGCACGCTGGTTAGATCCGGGCGAGCGTTTGCCGCGGCGACTACTTTTTTCACGTCGGCTTCGATCTGGGCGTAGCTTTTGCCGCTTTTATTTTGTAGATACATCTCAAAGCCGCCAGTCATTGAAAGACCCATGATGGGCGGGACGTTTACGACAAAGCTCATCGACTCCTTCGAGCCCCAAAGCATACCGTTAAAAGGCCCAGTTAGCGCGCCTGCTTGGCTATCTGGCGTTTTTCTCTCGCTCCAGTCTTTTAGCTTGACAAAGCTGATGGCTGAGTTTTCTCTAAGCGCGCCCGCAAGCATATCGTATCCCGCAAAACTCATCATAAACTCGACATTTGGGTTGCTAAGGATGGCTTGGTTGATATTTTGAACTTCTTCTTTGGTCTTTAGCATATTTGATGACGGCGGCAGCGAAGTGATAACCATCAACGCGCCCTTATCCTCAGACGGTACGAGGCCGCTAGGGACTTTTTTAAACAGCTCGTAAGTCGCAAAACCCATGACGCCTATCAAAATAAGGCTGATTATCACGTGACGAAGCACCTTTGCAACGCCTGCGGTAAAAATTTTCGTACTCCAGTCGAAAAAGTCGTTAAATTTCTGCACAAACCAAAACGGTTTGCTCTCTTGTTTTTTTAGCATAACGCCGCAAAGCGCAGGAGTAAGCGTAAGCGCGACAAAGCCCGAGATACAAACCGAAGTAACTAGCGTAAGCGCGAACTGGCGCTGGATCACGCCCACAAAACCCTCCATAAAAGAAACCGGGACGAAGACGGCGGATAAAACCAGCACGATCGAGATGACGGGGGTTTGTACCTCTTCCATCGCTTTATATGTCGCTTCTTTGACGGTGATGTCTTTTTCCTCGTGTAAAATTCTCTCCACGTTTTCGATAACGATGATAGCGTCGTCCACGACGATACCGATAGCAAGGATGAGCGCGAAAAGCGTGATCAAATTTATACTAAATCCCATCGCGTATAGTCCGCCAAAGGTGCCTATGATGGACACGGGAACGGCTAGCATCGGGATCACGGTCGCACGAAAGCTCTTTAAAAACATATACATAACGATGATAACCAGGAACATTGCCTCGATGAAGGTCTTTATAACCTCTTGGATAGAAACTTCGATAAATTCGGTCGGGTTATATGCGATCGTGTGTTTAAAGCCTGCGGGGAAATTTTTACTTAGCTCGTCAAGCTTTGCGTTTACCGCTTGCGCCGTGGCTAGGGCGTTAGCGTCGTTTTGCATAAAGATTAAAAGCGGGATGGCGTCTTGGCCATTTAGCATCGAGTCTGATGCGTAGCTAGCCGCTCCTAGCTCCACTGTCGCTACGTCTTTTAGCTTTAGCACCGCTCCGTCGGCGCTTTTGATTACTATATCGCCAAACTGCGCGGCATTTTTTAGACGGCCATCAGAGCGAACGGAATAAACGTAAGGATTGTCGCCGTCTGAGGGCTGCTCGCCTATTTTACCGGCGGCGTATTGGCTGTTTTGGATTTTTACCTGAGAGATGACGTCGCTAGGAGTTAGCTTGTAGTAGGCTAGTTTGTCCGGTTTTAGCCAAATTCTCATCGAGTACTCTTTGCTGCCGATTAGCGCCGTATCGCCCACGCCGTTAACTCTTTTAACCTCGTCCGCGATGTTTAAATTTACGTAGTTATATAGCTCGACTAAGTCCATGTTTGAACTCGTAAAGCCGACTACTTCCAGGATCGAGCCGCTGCGTTCGCGCACGGTTACGCCCATGTTTTGCACCTCTTGAGGCAGCCTTGAGAGTGCGGCTTGGACGCGGTTGTTTACGTCGATCGTGGCTTGCTTGGATGAGGTGCCGATTTTAAAATAAACGTTGATATTTAGAGAGCCGCTCGAGCTTGAGGTGCTTTGCATATAGAGCATGTTTTCTACGCCGTTTATCTGGTCCTCGATCGCGCTGGCTACCGAGTCGGAGATGGTCTGAGCGTCGGCGCCGGTATATGTGGCGCTAACGGAAATTTGAGGCGGGGTTAGCTTGGGATACTCCTCGATAGGAAGCCCCTTTATCGCCATCGCGCCCGCGATTACTATGATTATAGATACGACGGTGGCGAATATCGGGCGATTTATGAAAAATCTAGAAAACATCACTTAGCCTTTTCTTGCTCGTTTTTAGGCTCTAAATTTGCGCCTTTGCCAAAGCTTTCGGTCAGGTCTTTATCTATCTCGACGGGTGCACCCACGCCGATTTTTAGGAAGTTGTTCATTATGATTTTATCATTTTCGTTTAACCCCTCGCTAACGACTGCGGCGTCTTTGGTCTGGTAGGTGATTTTTACGTCTTTAGAGACTACTTTGCCGTCTGCGACCACTAGTACATAGGTCTTGACGTCGGTTTGCTGGAGTGCTACTTGAGGGATTTTAAATCCGTCTTTTTGATAAAATCCTCCCATCGTCACGTGGCCGAACATGCCAGGTAGCAGCTTGCCCTCGTCGTTGTTAAATTCGGCCTTGGCTAAAACGGTGCCCATGTTTGTATTTACGACGTTATCGATAAAATTTACCTTGCCGTTAAACTCTCCCGGACCTACTTTTAGTACGGCATCAGAGTTTGCCTGCGCCCATAGGCCGCTTTCTTGCATTTTGACGCGGTTTAGGTTATCGACGTCGGAGATGTGGAAGTGCGCCTCGATCGGATTGATTTTGGTTAGGCGCACGAGCTGAGTCGTGTTTGCTACGACTAGCGAGCCCACGTCTACTAGATTATCGCCCAAAACGCCGTCAAAAGGTGCGGTTATGATTGTGTAGCCCAGGTCGATTTTGGCGTTTTTGGCAGTTGCTCTGGCGCTTAGTAGAGTTGCGTTTGCGATCTCGAGCGCTGAAACGGCCGCGTCGTACTCTTTTTGCGAAACGGCGTTTTTCTTATATAAATTTGAAATTCTGTTAAATTCGGTCTGAGCGTTTTTTAAATTTGCGTTTGCTACGCCGATAGCAGCCTCAAGCGCGTCGTAACTGGCTTGGTATTTTTCGGGATCTATCAAAAACAGCTTGTCGCCTGCTTTTACGTTGTCGCCGGGTTTAAAAAACTGCTTGGTTATCGTGCCGCTTACTTTAGGATAGACGATTACGTCTTGCTGGCTCGTTAGGGTCGCAGTGTAATCAAAGCTGATCGGTACGTCTGATTTTTTAGCTACGAATACATCGACCTTTGAGGGCGGCATTTGCCGTTGTTGTCCGGCTGCGGCCGCGCTTTTCTTATCGTTACTATCAAAGCATGCCGTAAAAAGCAGCGACGCCAATAACAAAACCGAAAGGGTTTTAAAATTTCTCATAAATTTGCCTTTAATTTTTTGGGATATTATACACAAAATTTGGGATGTAATATTTGTTACAAATAAAGTCGGCTATTTTACTCTTATTTATACGAAAAGTCAAATTTTGAGAGTCGAATTTAGCGTTTTTTTACGCCGTGCAAAAACATATCTATGCGCGTTTTTACGTGTTCTTTACGCTCTTCTGCGCTTAGCGTTATGTCTTCGTTTAGCAAAACCGCGTTATAGTGATAAGGCTCTCTGACGACTGCGGCAAATGCCTTGGCAGCGACGTAAGGAGAGATACATGGATTTAGTTGGACTCTTATGTCTTCGCGCTCGAAAAAATCGATTAAAATTTTATCGATTTTGCTTAAAATTTGATCCAAAAACTCTTTGCCCAAAAGTCCGTCGTTTTTCGCGCCTTCGCTCATCATTACTCTTGAGATTAGCGTGGTTTTCTTTTCGCAGATGATGTCGAAAAATATCATCGCGAATTTGGTCAAAAAATCATCCAGTTTATGCGATAAATTTAGATCGATTTTCTCGTCTATCTGCGTCCTAAAGTCGTCAAATCCGCGCTCTACGATGGCGCGAAAGAGCCCTTCTTTATTTTCAAAAAATTTGTAGATGCTCGCCAGTGATCCGCCGCTTTTTTTGATGATATCCGTTAGACTCGTATTTTCGTAGCCATTTTCAAGGAAAATTTCAAGCCCGGCTTGGATGAATTTTTCTTTTCTCTCGGCGCTTCGTTTCGTCGGTTTCGTATTCATTTTTCTAGCCCTCAAATTTCAAAAAAATCTTAAAATATGATTATACTATAAAAAAATAATTTTTTACTCACTTGGGTGGGCGAAAATCGTCCGTCTTTTAACATTTATTTTTTCTTTGTTATCCGCGGCGTAGGCGGAGATTTCTATATTCGTCGTTTGCTCGTTTGTGCCGGCAAATGCCTCTTTAGGCGCGCTTAGCACGACTACAACTCTCTTTTTTTCGCCCGCTTTTAACGAAATTTGATCCCTTGGACGCTCGATTTTTATTGGCGCTTTAGCTTCCTCCGCGCTAACGTCAAAATAAAACTCGTGCGCGTGCGCGTCGGTGTTTTCAAACAAAAACACGTAAGCGTTTTCGATTTCGCCGCTTTTATTTATCTTATACAGCTCGCTCGTGCGGTTGATGTTTAGCAGCATGCTCTCTTTTTTGGCGCTCATTAGCGTTAGCGCGGTCGCGGCGATAGCGATGATGGCGCAGTAGCCGACGGTTTTAAAGCGCAAATACCGCACTTTTTGTTTGTTTTTTAGCGAATTTGAGCTAGTCCAGCTAATTAGACTAGGCAAATTTAGCCCCGACATCGTTTTTGTGCACGCATCCACGCACTCTAGGCAGTTTATGCACTCTAGCTGCATGCCCTTTCTGATGTCGATGTGCGTCGGGCAAATTTTCACGCAGGCCTCGCAACCCGTGCACTCGTTTTGTGGTTCGGGCGGCTTTTTCCAGAGTTTGGTTTGCCCCTCAAAAATTTTACCGCCGCGTGCTTCGTCGTAGATCACCTGCACGCTGTCGCTATCGATCATCACGGACTGCACTCTGGCGTACGGGCAGACGTAAACGCAAAAATTTTCGCCCAAAAACGCTACGTCAAATATCAAAAACGCTGCGATAACAAGCCAAGCTCCGAGTAAAATTTTATGCTCGGCGGGATTTGAAATTTGAGCCAAAAATTCCTGCGGCGGGACGAAAAACCAGAGAAAATTCGCCGCCGCGATAAAGGCTAAAACGCTCCAGATCGCAACTGCTAGAGCCTTTTTAGCGCCACTTTCGGCCTGTGTTTGCTTGTTTGAAATATTTTTGCGGATTTTTAAAATTTTAGTTTGTATAAGGTCGCGGTAGATCGCGCGAAATATCGTCTGCGGACAGCTCCAACCGCACCAGACGCGGCCGCCTAAATTCGTCATAAAAAATATAAAAATAAAAAAAATGATTAGCACGAAAGGCATCAAAAACAGCTCTTGGACGTTAAATTTGGCAAAAATCAGATGCAGCTCGCTGCGCTCAAAGCTTAGTAGGAAAAATTGATTTCCGCCGATAGTTATAAAAGGCAAAACAAGCGCGGTACAGGTTATTAGGATGTAGGCGATGTAGCGTTTGCTAGCAAATTTGAAATAATTTTTATACTCTTCTTTCGTCATAATTCATCCTGATTACAAAGTAGTGATAATTTTTGATAGATTATAGTTTTAATGCAATTAATTTTTTATAAATTCTCAAATTTACTAAATTTCTGCTATAATCGCCGTCTATTTTAATTGAAAGGTGGTGAGGACGTTGCCTGGTATTAAGGTACATCCTAA
>CAURKE010000052.1:0-6097 GCA_963525055.1 uncultured Campylobacter sp.
AAAAACTCCTTAGCCGAGCGCAAAAGCCCCCAGATAACGTCGCTTGAGTATTCATCTAGGCTACCCGTCGGCTCGTCGCAAAGTAGTAAATTTGGATTATGCGCCAAAGCCCTAGCCATCGCGGCTCGCTGCTGTTCGCCACCGCTTAGCTCGTTTGGATACTTGTGTGCTCTGTGGAGCAAATTTACGTGCTTTAAGAGCTTGGTCGCCTGATTTTTACAAACGTTAGCGCTAAGGCCTTTTATCATTAGCGGTAGCATCACGTTTTTTTCGATATTCCACTCGCTTATCAAGCGGTAGTTTTGAAAAACCACGCCGATTCGTTGCCTTAGTTTGTCTAAATTTTGCTGAGTTATATCCGTCATATCCGTCAAACAAACGCTCAAAGAACCCGCGCTTGGCTTCATCTGGCCATAAAAAGACTTTAAAAGCGTGGATTTACCGCTACCGCTTTGCCCCGTGATAAAAACGAAATCATCGGAATAAATGTCGAATTTAGCGTCCGTTATTAGATTTTGCTCGTTCTCGTATCCTAGGCACAGTCCGCTTGCGCTAATTATTTTTTGCATCCGCTAAATACTCCTTAAACGCAAGATGCGCCTTTAAATTTTCAGCCGTAACGAGCGGCTTTTTTATAAAATATTCCGCGCCTTTTTTGCCGAGCAAAACATAGCAATGCTCGGGTGCGTTAAATGCGCCAAACGCCGCGCGAATCAAAATTTCACCTTCTTTTTCGTATTTTTCCTCCAAATGCAAGAAAAAATTGTCCTCTTTTATTGTTTGGTTGCTAAATTTAGCTGAGATCTTGCTCGTGTCGTAGCCATTTTCAAATTTTAGCTCGCCCTGATATGCTCTAGGCTCGCTTTGTTTTTCGCAGGTAAAGATAACGTCGTAAATATCTTTTTGATGCCTTTTCCAGCGATCTTCGTACTTGCTGCTTACTTTTAGGTCGCGATTTTTGTAAATTTGCACGTCGGCATCGCTTAGATCTAAAATTTGCGCCAAAGTAAAGTCCGCATACTCGCGGCTATCGGTTCTTAGCTCAAATTTACCGCCCGCTTTTAGCGTCCGCTCGCACTCTAGGGCAAATTTCGCCGAGGCCACGCGCCTATGAGGAGCATCGTCCCATGGTACGGGAAAATGCAAGAAAATCTTATCTATAAAATTTGACTCTACAAGCGACAAAAGCAGTCTCGCGTCGCAGTTTACGAGCATGACGTTGTTTAGATTTTTAGCTTTAGCTAGCTTTGCGACCTGCTCAAGCGAGGGTTTGTAGACCTCGATGCCGACGACTAGCGTGTTTGGATTGTTTTCCGCCTGAAATAGCAAGTGCCTGCCAGAACCAAATCCGATCTCGATAAATTTACTCTCAAATTCGCTCTGATTTAAATTTTCAAGCAGCTCGCTCACGCTAAAGATCGCCGAGTCTTTTTGCGTGAGGCGCGTGTTTTTTACTACCATGGCTTCGCTTAAAATTTGATCGCAATAAAGCTCTTTAAATTTCACCAAAGCATTTTGCAAAAGCCCTATTTTAGGAGGCTTCGTTAGCTTTTCGCCCTTTACGACCCAGTCTTTTTCGCGCTTTTTTAGCATGATAAAAAACTCCTCGCTAGAGCTTTTGGTATAAATAAGGCTAACGCCCTGCCTGCCGCGAGCCTCCCACAAAAAGCTTATCTCGCCGCAATCTTTTGGCGTAAAATTTACGTTTTTAGCTATAAAATTGGGCATTATTCGACGGTTATCTCGGCTTTTGCAGAAGCGTCGGAGCTTATGCCGTATTCATCTACGGCGATTACTTTATAGCTATATTTTTGCCCGTAAGCAACCCCGTTATCGACGAATTCGTTGCCGCTTATATTTGTAAATTTTTGCTCGCTTCCTCCGCCGTCTCTTATAACGGTAAAGCTTCTGGCCTTATCAGAGGCATTCCACGTGAGCTTAACCGCCGTGCTGTCGGCCACGATAGAGGAGATAGTAGGCGCGTCGATAGCACCTAGCGTCATACCGATGATAGGTTCGCTAGGTTTTTTAGACTCTAAGCCGTCTTTATCGACGATGGTGATTTTGTAGTATCTAGTAGCGCCGTTTTCGTTTATGAGATCCTCGTAGCTATTAGACGTGGTTTTGACGAGGTATGTGTACGGCATAAATTTGCTTGACGCGCTGTAAATTTTATAGTAGCCAAAGTCGTCGCTAGCCACGCTATCCCACGTTAAAATAATCTTTTTAGGCACATTTTGAGTAGCCTGCGCGTTTACGACTTCGCTTGGCAGCTGCTTTGTCGTGGAGTCCACGATCTCGCTAGGTTTTGAGATCGTGCCGCTAGTAGTTTTTACGAAAACTCTATATTTGTAGCTTCTGCCGGACTTCACGTCGTCATCGATATATTCGGCGTTTAGTCTGCCTTTGACCTCGGCTATTTGTCTCCAGTTTTCTTTACTTATATCGGCTTTTTCAATAACGTAAGACGCTACGCGAAGGTCCGGATGCGGTCTCCAGATGAGTTTCACGCGCTCTGGCAAATTCGTAAGCGCTCTAACAAAAGGCACGGAGTCCATAAGCGCCTTAGTCGTGGCGCTAACCATCATACCGGGGCCTGAAATTTGCTTGCTCGCGTTATACGTTCTCATCTCATAAGAGTAGGTCGTCTCGGGAGCTAAATTTGCGTCCACATAGTGGCTGGCAAAGCGGTCTTTTATGTCGGCTACGACCTTCATTTTGCCGTTATTTTCGTTTGGATTTGAGCGGTATAGATAGTAGCCTGCGACGTTTGATGTCGGAGTCGGCGTCCACTCAAAGCCAACTTCGGTCATATCGCTTATAGTTTTTAGGCTCTGGACGGTCGGCAAATTCGGATTTACTTGCGCAGGTCCGCTAGAGGATACGCATCCACTCATCACAATGGCCAAAGAGCTCGCTAAGCCCCATAAAATCAATCTTTTCATCTATATTCTCCTTGCTAAATTTGCTAAGTAAAATTTCACTAAAATCATCCCAAATAGGCGCGACGAAGCTCATTTGCTCTCCGGAGCGCGGATGCGTGAAATACAGCCCGTAGGCGTGAAGCATTACTCGGCCGATTTTATCCTTTTCGCTCTTAAAACCGTATAAAGCATCGCCCAAAATATGGCGGTTTAGGCTAGCTAGATGCACTCTGATCTGATGAGTTCTGCCCGTAAAAAGCTTTGCCGCGATCAAATTTATGCCCGCGTTTTTACCCTGCACGGGGCCGTCAAATTCGCTAAAAAGCAAATTCGCAAAGGCGCTTTTTGCCGCACGGCCGCTTGAAACTATCGCCTTTTTTAGACGGTTAGCTGGATTTCGTCCTATAGCTCGCTCGACGGTGCAGTTTTGTTTGAGCGGCAGATCGGTTAGCGCTAGATAAATGCGTCCCATGCTTTTATCGCTTAGCTGGCTTGAAAGCGCGGCGTGAGCGGCGTTGTTTTTAGCTACGACGATAGCTCCGCTAGTGCCTTTATCTAGCCTGTGCACGATGCCCGCCCTACTTTGTCCGCTTAAATTTGATAGTAAAAACCCCTTCGCGCCGAGCCAATCCACAAGCGTGGGTTCCTTAACGCTAGGAGCGGGATGGACGACTAAATTTGCGGGTTTATTTAGCACGAGCAAATCCTCATCCTCATAAATGATCGGCACTTCAAATTCCGCTTCAAATTTAGTCGTATCAGGCTCGCTTTGCTCAAATTTGATCCTCAAAACGTCGCCTAAATTTAGCTTAGCTGATGGCTTATTTAACGGCTTGCCGTTTAGGCTAACCGACCCGCTTTTTATCAAATTTAGCGCTTGGTTTCTAGCGACGTTTAGCTCGGTCGCCAAAAACGCATCCGCCCTCGTTTGCGCGCCGTCTAAAATTTTGATCTCTTTTTCCGTCATTTTTAGATTTGTTTCCTTTAAAATGCTATAATCGCTCAAAAAAGGCAAATTTTTGATAAGACTCGATAGGCGAATTTTAACCCATTTTGACTTTGTTCAGCCGTTTTTGATACTTCCTATTATTATTTTATCATACATTTTGGTTTCTGAGGCAAATTCTATCCTGGCTGGCAAGCAGCTTGTATATTTTGGCGTCGGTTTAGCATTGTTTTTATTTTTCTTTTTGCTTCCCATTCGCAAGATCGCCTGGCTCATACCGCTATTTTACTGGATTTGTATCGTGTTGCTTATTAGCGTAGATTTGTTTGGCACAAGCAAACTGGGCGCAAAAAGATGGCTCGAGTTTCCTTTTATCCACTTTACGCTTCAGCCCTCTGAAATCATGAAACCAGCACTCCTACTGATGCTAGGCTACCTCATCAAACAGCGCCCGCCCGAAGAAAACGGCTACGGTCTCAAGGACTTTTTACGCCTTAGCTTTTATATCCTTTTGCCTTTCGTGCTGATTTTAAAAGAGCCCGATCTAGGCACCGCGCTGATACTGCTTATCGTGGGCTACGCCGTGCTTTTTATCATCGGGGTAAATAAAAAAATTTGGGTCGCAATATTTGCGGGGATTTTACTCTCTGCGCCCGTGATTTACGAAAATTTGCACGATTATCAAAAAAAGCGCATTACCGATTTTTTAAGCGAGGAGTCCAACTATCACGTGCGCCAAAGCATCATCGCTATCGGTAGCGGCGGACTAAAAGGCAAGCCAAAGGATGAGGCGACGCAGACGCACTTTAAATTTTTACCGATTTCGACTAGTGATTTTATTTTCGCATACACGATCGAGCGATACGGATTTTACGGAGGGCTAGCGCTACTTAGCTTTTACGGCGCGCTGATAGCTCATTTGCTCAGCCTAAACTACGGGCTAAAGGATGATTATTTTACTCAGACGATGGCGTCGGGGATCGGGGTGCTTATTTTTATTTACGTGAGTATAAATATCATGATGACGATCGGTTTTGCGCCCGTGGTGGGCATTCCGCTGCCGTTTTACAGTTACGGCGGCAGTAGCTTCGTTACTTTTATGTGCCTTTTTGGGATTTTACAAAATTTGCTCGCGTTTAGGTTTGATTCGACATATAAATTAGTACAATTCAAATTTTAAGTATTCAAATTGCGCTAAACAATAATCACCCCTTAAGCTTGCTTGTGTTAGTATCGGCAAAATTTAGTACGGGAAAAAGATGCAAGATTACTCTATTTTAGATGTTTTATCTAACAAAAAAGTCCTTTGTTTGGAGGATGAACCATATATATTAAAAAATATGATCGACTCCCTCGAGCTGTTTTTTGCCGAAGTAAAAGGCGTAAGCGACGGCATCGAGGCGCTAGACGAGGCTATGAGCGGCTCATACGACGCGCTCGTCCTAGATGTCAGCGTCCCGCACATGGACGGTTTAGAGGTAGCTAAAAAGATCCGCTGTGCAAACCGCAAAATCCCAATCGTAATCATCTCAAGCCACACCGAGCAGGAGTATTTGTGGCGCGCGGTCGAGCTAAAGATCACGAGATATCTCTCAAAGCCATACGATAAAGATACGTTTATAAAGGCTCTAGAAGATGTCGCGATGGAGCTCATCGACCATACGCCGATGTTTAGTATCAACGACGACCTCAAATACGATTTTAGTAAAAAAATCATATATATAAAGGAAGAGGCCTGTCGCCTCTCCAAAAGCGAAAGCAAGCTTTTGGAGTATTTTTTAAACAACAAAAATCAAACTATCACTTACGAACAGCTGTTTGACTACATGTGGGAATTTGAACAACCAACCAAAGAGGCCATCAAAACCATCGTAAAAGAGCTGCGCCGTAAGATCGGCAAAGACACAATCAAAAATTTATACGGCGTAGGATATCTATGTGAAGTCCAAATTTAAATTTATCGTCCTACTGCTCGTCGTTTTGTACGGCGCCATTACTGTTTTGGTTTTTAACTTTTACCGCGATCTTGCACTAAAGGATGCCAGACAGGAGGCCTTTTACGTACTTGACGCGATGAACGGCATACGCGACTACATCTCTACAGTCCAGCGTCCGCTGATAGATGAGTTAAAAGATCACGGCGCGATAGACAAAGACCTTTTTGATCCAAGGCTCATGTCCTCATCCTACATCACGCGTCAAATTTACAAAATCCAGCTAGCTAAAA
>CAURKE010000053.1:0-6052 GCA_963525055.1 uncultured Campylobacter sp.
TCGAAAACGAGCTAAAAAACGGCAGGCTGTTTGAGATAAACATCTCTAAATTTAAACTCACTCGCTCGGTTTATGCCGCCGCGCTAAAAGAAAACGAGGAAGCACTGCATAAATTTCTAAAGATTAAGACGAGCTTTAATTTTTAATTCGCTTTAGCGCGGACGCTAAATTTGACTAAATTTAGCCGTTGTGCCGCATAAATTTAAAATACTCTCGCGAAAATTTACGCGAAATCCTTGCTAAGCCGAGATCAGTCTCGGTTTGGCGATTTTTATAATTTCAAATTTGTTTTTTGATTTTAATGTAAATTTGCGGTTTAATACGATGTTGTTAAAAGAAAGAAAATGTCGCGCTTATGTGGATTAATGCGAATCCGCGTCCGTCAAAATACATACGCAAAGCGTAGTGAGCGCTATAAAGCCGCCTATTTTGGCAAAACTAATATCGCCTGGCCTGAATGAAGGAAAAGCATATAAAAGTAAACCTATAAAAAATAGTGCGAGCAAAACGGCGGATAAAATTTGCTCACTTTTTAAACAGATCTTTATTATTCGGGTTTGACATTAGCGCGGACATCGACTTTTCGAGTTGATTTTTTTGAGATTTGTAAATGGAAAAATTTACCAAAATCGGGCTGTTTTCGACTAAAATTTGCACTATCGCTCCAAGCGGAAAGCTAACGACGCTGGCAAAATTTTCCTTGCCGAAGCCAGCCTCGAAGCTCAACTCCTCTGGCGTTAGCTTAGCGCTGCTAAAAGTATAGCCAGCAAGAGTAAAGACGATAACGGGCGCCGTAAAAGTGCTCATAATATACTCCGGCAGCTCAGGGTTAAATTTAACCAGATCAAGGTTGGCCATTGCCGAAAAGGAGCGGTCGTTTTTTAGCAGATACTCCACGCACTCAAAAACGTGCTCCTTCATCATCGCCGCAAATCTCTCGTCGTCTAAAATCTCATCAAGCATTTTACCTCCTTTTGTGCCTTTTCTCAAATTTGTCGCCCGTAGTAGCCGCGCCGAATTTGGCTTCAAATAAACGCAAAATTTAGCGTCAAATTCGTCGCCGTCCGGGCTCTCAAATTTAGCCAAATTTGCGCTCGCTACGCCTCCTGGCAAAACTCCTCAACTAGCTTTCTAACCTCGTTTATGCCGATCTGCCAAAACGCAGCGTCTTCGATATCAAAGCCAAACATCCCGACCAGCTCTTTTGGCGATCGCGAGCCGCCCGCGCTTAAAAACTCAGTGTAAATTTGCACGAAATTTTCGCATTTGCCGCTTTTATAAAGCCCAAAAATCGCCAGCACCAAAAGCTGCGCGTAGGAGTAGGCGTAGCAGTAAAACGGCGTGTGGATGAAGTGCGGTATGTAGCTCCACCAAATTTTGTAGTAGTCGTTTAGCGCGACACTTTTGCCAAACATCTTAGCACTCTCCTCAAGCCAAAATTTATTTAGCTCCTCGGCGCTGATCTCGCCATCATACGCGTGAACTCGGCGCTCAAAGGTCGTGAAATTTATCTGGCGATAAAGCGTGGCGAAGATATCTTCGATCTTGCCTGCGAGTAGGGCGGTTTTTTCTTTGCCTTTTAGCGTGCTTTTGACGTGATCAAAAACTAGCATCTCGCAAAACACCGATGCCGTTTCTGCTGTAGTTAGCGGCGTATCGGCGTTTAGAAATCCTACGCTTTCATAGGCTAGATTTTGATGCGCGGCGTGACCTAGCTCGTGCGCTAGCGTGAAAAGATCCCGCCTCTCGTCGGTGTGGTTTAAAAGCACGTATGGGTGGGCTTTTGCGACGCCTGATTGCGAAAAGGCGCCGCCTCGTTTGTTTTCTGTAGGATATACGTCGATCCAGCCTTCTTTAAACGCGCGAGCGGCTATATCGCCGAATTTTGGGCTAAATTTAGTAAAAGTCTCAAGCACGATTTTTTTGCATTCGTCAAATTTATAAACGCTCTTACTTTCACCCAGCGGTGCGTATCTATCGTAGTCGTAAAGCTTTTTAAAGCCTAAAATTTTGCGCTTTTTCTCATAAAATTTAATCGGCAGATCAAAACTCGTCTCAGCGGCCTTTATCAGCGCGTCCACGCTAGCTTTGGTCGTTTGGTTTGAAAAATGCCGCGGACTTTCTGGTAGATCGAATTTTCGCAGCTCGCAGCTAGTTTTTAGGCTGGTTTTTATCATATTATAGATGTAGCTAAGCAGATGCTGCTGCGGCGCAAGACCGTCTGAGAGGCTCTTTGCGGCAGCTTTTCGCTCGGCTCGGTCTGGGCTGTGAAGCTTGGATAAAATTTCCTCTTCGCCCAGCATCTTGCCTTTAAATTTAAACTTAAGCGCGCTTAGCGTCTCGTCAAAAAGCCGCGAGAAGCCCTCCGCGCCGGTGTTTGCCGTGCGGAGTAAAATTTGCTCCTCTTTTAGGCTTAGCTGGTGGGCTTTTTCTTTTGCGATATTGGCTAGGTAGTAGCCAAGTCTTTGGCTTTTAGCGATGATTTTGTTTTGTCTAGCTTCGTCAAATTCGTTAAATTTAAGCTCGAAAAAGAGTAGGTGATTTTGCGCTTTTAAGCTTAGCTCGTCAAATTTGGCGTAAAACGCGCCCTTTGAGGTGTCTTTTGAAAAAACTAGGCTCACGTAAATTTGTACGCGAGCAATGCTTTCTAGCAAATTTTCATATTCGTTAAGCGCGGAGAGAAACTCCTCGTCGCTTAAATTTAAAAATTTATCCGAATATTTTGCTTCAAATTTTTCGCACTCGCTTTGTAGCGAAAGGGCCGAAATTTCGAGCCCTTTTTCGTTTTTAAAAAGCGGGGTCAAGTCCCAAACGTTCATTTTGCGGCCTTAAATTTACTCTATGGTCTCTGAAGCTACGGCGGTGAAAAGCACGTCAGACGCGCTGTTTACGGCTGTTTCTACCGAGTCTTGGATTACGCCGATGATAAATCCTACGCCGACAACTTGCATCGCGATGTCGTTACCGATGCCAAATAGCGCGCAAGCAAGCGGCACTAGCAGTAGCGAACCGCCAGCGACGCCAGAAGCCCCGCACGCGCCAAGAGCCGAGATAAAGCAAAGCAGTAACGCGTCGCCAAAATCAACGGTGATAGAGGGGATCGAGTTTACCGCCGCAAGCGCCAAAACGCCGATAGTTACGGCTGCACCGCCCATGTTTATAGTAGCTCCCAGCGGGATCGAGATCGAGTAGAGCTCCTCTTTTAGTCCTAGCTTTTTGCAAAGCGCCATATTTACGGGGATGTTTGCCGCCGAGCTACGGGTGAAAAACGCCGTAACCGCGCTCTCTCTCACGCAAGTCATCACGAGCGGATAAGGGTTTTTCTTAGTAACTACAAACACCATCGCAGGGTAAACGACGAAGGAAACGAAGGCCATCGCGCCTACTAGAACGAGGATTAGTTTTAGGTAGCCCGCAAGCGCCTCAAAGCCCGTCTCGTGGATGCTGATAGTAACTAGGCCAAAGATACCAAACGGCGCGAGGCGGATGATAAATCTAACGATTTTAGTCACGCCGTCGCTGACGTCTTGGAATACTTTTTTAGTTTCTTGCGTGCAAAATCTCATCGCGATACCGCCGCCCACGGCCCAAGTGATGATGCCAATGTAGTTGCCGCTTGATAGCGCGGTGATAGGGTTTTGAACCATCTTAAATATGAGGTCTTTTAGGACGTCTACGATGCCTTGCGGAGCGCTCATGTTTGCACTCTCGACGCCTTTTAGCACGAGCTCCATTGGGAAAAGAAAGCTTGCTACGACCGCAACTACGGCAGCTAAAAACGTGCCGACTAGGTAAAGCGTAACTACCTTTTGCATGCCTTTTGCGTGGCCGAATTCTTTTACGATGATAGATGTGGCTACCAGTACGAAAACTAGGATAGGCGCGATAGCTTTAAGCGCGCCGACGAAGAGGTTGCCCAAGACGGCGATAGAGTTTGCGACCGAATTTGCCACGTCGGTTAGGTCTTTTTTTGCTGCGGCTAGCTGCGCTGCGTCGCTCACGCCTTTTGCGATTAGCTCGTTATAAGGAGCTGCCTGATAGTGCGTCCAAAAGCCGATAACGGCGCCTAGAGCTATGCCGATCAAAATTTGAACGATCAAATTTCCGTCGGCGAACCTTTTTGCCAGTTTGCTAAACATTCTAGTGTCCTTGCCTTAAAATTTAATATTAGTTTAGGATTATAGCCGAATTTACGCGGAATTTACAAGCTTTGAGCGAGATTAATTTGAATTTTATTATGAAATGTTACAATTGCGAGATTAATTTTCATAAAGGAAAAGTATGTATTTATTTACTTCAGAGGTTGTGAGCCCGGGTCACCCGGATAAATGCGCCGACATCATCGCCGATAGTATCGTCGATACGATCTTGATGCAAGACCCAAACGGTCGCGTTGCTAGCGAAGTTTTCGTCGCGGGTAAAAACATTATAATAGGCGGCGAGATAAACTCTAAGGTTAAGCTAAGTTTTAAAGACTATGAGGCGATCGTTAAAAATGCACTAGCCAAAATCGGCTACGACGGCAAGTCTAAATTTACGAAAGAGCAGTGCCTGCACCCAGATGACATCGAGATAAAAGTCTGCATAAATCAGCAAAGTGCGGATATAAATCAAGGCGTAGATCAAGAAGGCGGCGAGATAGGCGCAGGGGATCAAGGCATAATGTTTGGCTTTGCTAGCTGCGAAGCGAACGAATATATGCCAGCAGCCATAACATACGCTAGGATGCTTTGCGATAAGGTTTATAAATTTGCCAAAGCCAACCCTGATAAGCTGGGCGTCGATATCAAAACTCAGGTCACCGTAGACTATGGCACCAAAGACAACTTTGAAAGCTGCAAGCCTCAAAGTATCCATACTATCGTTGTTTCGGCCCCTTGCGTCGAGACTATGAAGATAGAGGAGCTACGCGCTCTAGTGCAAACTCTTATCGACGACGCGGGCTTGCCAAAGGGCCTTTACGATAAAAGCAAAACGCTAATCTACATCAACCCGACCGGCCGATACGTAAATCACAGCTCGCTTCACGACAGCGGACTAACGGGTCGCAAGCTAATCGTAGATAGCTTTGGCGGATATAGCCCGATAGGCGGCGGCGCGCAAAGCAGCAAGGACTACACGAAAGTCGATCGCAGCGGTCTTTACGCGGCGCGCTGGATAGCTAAAAACATCGTCGCGGCGGGCCTTGCTAAAAAATGCATCGTCCAGCTAAGCTACGCTATCGGCATGGCAAAGCCAACTTCTGTGAGCGTCGATACGATGGGCACGCAGATAGCGGGTATAAACGACGATATGCTGTCAAATTTCGTTAGCGAAAATTTCGCCCTCACTCCTCGCTGGATCACAAATAAATTCGGCCTAGATAAACCTGGCAAGGATACGTTTTTATATGCTAAAGTAGCAGCCAAAGGTCAAGTAGGAAACGCCAAATATCCGTGGGAAAAGCTTGACGCGGTTGATACTTTTAAAGCTTTGATTAAATAAATCCTCAAGCCCGCTAAATTTGAAGCGGGCTTAAATTTGCACTCAAATTTAAGGCTTCGTATGAAATTTCGTCCTGCTTTATGTCTTAAATTTGACCTCAAAAACCGCTCGGCAAAATTTAAAGAGAATTAAAATGCAAACGGCAACAAACCAAAACGGCAAAAACATGAGGCTTGGACTCGTTTTGCTCGGGCTTTGCGCTTTTTATTTTATTTGCGCGTTAGGCATTTTTGTATTGCCTTTTGACATTCTGGCGCGCTCCTGTTTGGCGCGAGATTTCGTGGAAGCTATGCTTAAAATTTACCCCGCAGTAGAGCGAGCCTTTACTCACACCGATTTTACGCAAAAGGCAGCGCTTTATATCGCTTATATGGGAGCCGTCAAGGTCGTCACGCTTGTCGGTTTCGTCGCGGCTTGCTTGCTGTGCGGCAGTAAAGAAAATAAAGCTCGCGTGATGAAACAAGCAAGAAAAGAAAATCCGGTCGCAAGATTTATTGTTTCGATTTTTGCTGTTTTGTTGGCTGCATTTTTTACAAATTTGGACTTTAACGGCACTTATATAGGCTAC
>CAURKE010000054.1:0-5948 GCA_963525055.1 uncultured Campylobacter sp.
ATCGAGGCCACCGATACTAGCAAATGGGGATTTTTCCTCGGCAACACGCAAAAAAAAGAGGTCAAAATCACCGTCGATAATAAAAAACCCGACGTAAACATCCTAAATCACTCATACGCCATCACTAAAGGCGGTAGCGCGACGGTCGTGTTTAAGGCGACTGACGAGATGCTAAAAGAGGTCTATATCGAGACGAACTACGGCAAGAAATTTATACCGAGCAAATTCGTAAAAGACGGCTACTACGCTTCTTTAGTCGCCTGGCCGGCGCAACAAGGCTCGTTTAGCGCCGACGTCGTGGCGCTTGACGCAGCGGGAAATATAACCAAAAGCAAGATAAGATTTTTCTACCAAGACAAAAAATACCGCATCTCAAAGATAAAACTAGACGGTCAAAGTAGATTTTTAAACGAAAAAATCCCGGAACTAGCGCAGCAATACGCCAAAAACTACGACGCTATGAGCAATCTGGAAAAGATGAAATTCGTAAATGAAAATCTCCGCGAGGCAAATGAGAAAATAATCTCGCAAATCGCCGCAAAAGTCGAGATAGACGCGGCGGAAAATTTTAGCGTAAATAAATTTTACCCGCTTAAAAACGGCAAAGCGGTGGCGAGCTTCGGCGACCACAGATACTATACCTTTGAAGATAAAGACGTGAGCGAAAGCTGGCACATGGGTATCGACCTAGCCTCGACGCAAAGAGCCGACATCGTCGCTAACAACGACGGCACGGTAGAATTTGCCGCAGAAAACGGCATCTACGGGCGCAACGTCCTGATAAATCACGGATTCGGGCTATTTTCGCTCTACGGACACTGCAGCTCGCTAAACGTCAAGGTCGGCGACTCCGTCAAGGCAGGCGATGTCATCGCAAATACCGGAGTTACGGGCTTAGCGATGGGCGATCACTTGCACTTTGGCATGCTGGTGCAAGGCATAGAAGTGCGCCCCGAAGAGTGGATGGATAGCGGCTGGATGAAGGATAACGTAACCGGCGTTTTGAACGCGGCTAAAAAAATGGTCGAATAAATTTGCCATTTTGTTGTAAATTTGTTGTATAATGGCAAGAATAAGAAAAATAAGGGCGAAATTTTGAAACAAACAACCATAAAATCAACCGTAGAAGGCGTAGGCATCGGGCTTCACAAAGGTGAGCCGATAAAAATCACGCTTGAACCGCTCGGGGCAAATTCGGGAATAATATTTTATAGAAAAGACCTCGGAGTGAGCTTTAAAGCAGAGCCGAAAAACGTGATAAACACCCAAATGGCTACCGTAATCGGCGGCAAAGAGGGCTACATCTCGACGATCGAGCACCTCCTTAGCGCGATAAACGGCTACAGCATCGACAACGTCCGTATCATCCTAGACGCTAACGAAGTTCCCGTCATGGACGGCTCGGCGATAAGCTACTGCATGATGCTAGATGAAGCCGGCACGGCGGAGCTTGACGCGGACAAAAAGGTAATCGTAATCAAACGCCCGATAGAAGTAAACAAAAACGGGAAATTCGCCAGAGTAATGCCGTCGAATAACCCAAAATTCGACTTTACTATCAAATTTGCCCACCCGATAATCGGCGAACAAAATTACGTGTTCGAGTTTAGCAAACAAGCCTATATCGAGGAGATCGCGCGCGCTAGGACGTTTGGATTTTTAAAAGACGTGCAGATGCTAAGGGCGCAAAATTTAGCCCTCGGCGGCAGCCTAGACAACGCCGTAGTTATCGACGATAATAAAATTTTAAATCCTGAAGGCCTGCGCTTTGAAAACGAATTCGTTCGTCATAAAATTTTAGACGCGATCGGCGATCTAAGCCTGATGGGCGCGCCTTTGATGGCTGATTACACGAGCTTTGCGGGTAGCCACGAGCTAAACCACGAGCTAACGCTAGCTATCCTAAGCGACGATAAAAACTACGAAATCGTCACGCTAAAAGGCGATTTCGCGCGCGAGTACCAAAAGGTATTTGCATAAAAAATATCCAAATTTTAGTTATCGCTCTTAGCTCGCCGCTAATCGTCGGCATTTATGACGAAAACGGCGAGCTTATAGAGCAAATTTCTAGCGAAGAAAAATCCGACGTCTCTCTCGTAAAAATAATGGGCGAGATCTTAAACGGCGGCAAATTTAATCTACGAAAAATCATCTACGCAAACGGCCCGGGAAGCTTTATGGGCGTGAAAGTCGCATACGTCGTTTTAAAGACGATTAGTATCGTAAAAGAGTGCGAATTTTACGCGGTTAGCGGCTTTGAGCTAAACGGCGGCGCTCCGATACGGGCGAATAAAAACCTAAGCTTCGTAGATACGCCCGATGGCGTCAAGCTACAAAAAGCGCAAGCTGGCGAATTTGGCTTACCGCAAAATTTAGCCGTTTTAAATCTAAATTTAGATACTCTACCAAATTACGTTATACAAGCCGTTTAGGAGATTTTTTGCAAATTTTAGTTCCCGCCACGAGCGCAAACATTGGCCCCGGTTTTGACGCCCTAGGACTTGCCTTAGAGCTACACAACACAGTCGAGATAACGAGGGCAAACTTCGCCTCCGTGAGCATTTTGGGCGAAGGCAAAGACAACGCGCTTCTTAAGAAAAACAACATTTTTTTATCTATTTTCAATGAAATTTACGTCAAACTAACGGGTAAAAAAGATACTTTTCGCATGATTTTTACCAATCAAATCCCGTTTTCGCGCGGACTTGGTAGCTCCTCTGCGGTCATCACTTCCGCCATCGCGGCAGCTTATGCGACAGCCGGATTTAAGGCGGATAAAAGCGCGATTTTAAACCAAGCACTAGTTTACGAAAATCACCCCGACAATATCGCTCCGGCGACGCTTGGCGGTTTTGTGAGCTCAGTCGTTGAAAACGGCAAAGTAAAATCTCTAAAAAAACCTTTAAGCGCCGATATAAAAGCCGTCGTCGTGATACCCGATAAGCCGATGAGCACGAACGAATCTCGCGCCAAGCTACCTAAAAATTTTACTATGGGCGAGTGCGTTAGCAACCTCTCTCACGCCGCATTTCTCACGGCTTGCTTTTTTAGCGAAAATTATGAGCTTTTAAGGACGGCGGCAAAAGACGTCATGCACGAACAAATCCGCATGCAAAACCTGCCAGAGCTCTTTGAAGTGCGCAAGATAGCCTACGAAAACGGCGCTCTTTTGAGCACGCTTTCAGGCAGCGGATCTAGCTTTTTAAATATCGTTTACGCGGGTGATGCCACAAATTTAAAACAAAAACTACAAGATAAATTTAAGAGCTTTCGGGTTGAAATTTTTAATTTTGACAACGACGGGATAAAAATCCTACAAAGCTAAAAAAAAGCTAAAAGAAGTTATAATAATGGCTCAAAAATTTATCCCTATCAGGACGTGCGTGGTCTGCAAAAAGCGCTTTGAACAGCAAATTTTGCATAGATACAGACTGATAAATTCTTCGCTATTTTTCGGAAACGGAAACGGACGCAGCTTTTATCTTTGCGAAGAATGTCTAAAAAAAGACGAGAAAATTTTAAGAAAATCGCTCGGAAGAGTCGCAGGCAGCTTTATCGCGACGCTACAAAACGGGCAAAATTTAAAGGAGATACTCTTAAATGGGGACTGTTCGAATTTCAGAGATAGCAAATGAGCTCGGCTACAATAGCAAAGAGGTTTTAGAAAAGGCTATTGAGCTTGGGCTAAAGGTCAAAACGCACTCAAGCGGCGTTAGTCCTGAAGAAGCGGCGGCGCTATACACCTACATCCAAACCGGCGAGATCCCCGAAGCTCTCAAGAAAAAACCGGAAAAGAAAAAACCGACCGTAAAAAAAGCGGAAACTAAAGAGGGCAAAGAGGAAAAAGAAAGCAAACCTAAAGAGGCTAAAAAAATAAGCGCCGCAAAAGAAGAAAAGCCTTTGCCGAAAGAAAAAGTAGAAACAAAAAACGAAGATAAATCCGAAAAAGAACAAAAAACAGTCACTCAAAAACCGGCAGAAAAAGCACCGGAGCCAAAAACGCAAGTAGCTCCAAAAGAGGAACCAAAATCCCAGCCTGCCGCCAGCGAGCCCGTTCAGCCGAAAGAAAGCCTAGCCGACGTTAGTCTACAAAAAAGACGCGGCCTAGTCATCGTAAAAAAGAAAAAAGACGAGCAACCAGCGCCTAGGGCAAGCGAGAGAAAAGAGTCTGCGCCGGCGCTAAATTTGGAAAATATGTTTAAATTTAGCGACGAAAAAATCGAGCGCAAAAAGAAAAAAGAGAAAAAACCGGTCATCGCAACCAAAAAAGACGGCGCTACAAAGATGGATCTACTCGGCGACCGCGACATGGCCGACATCGTGATAGACGATGAGGACGTGGTTATATTGCCTGATTTTTCAGTGCGAACTCAAACTCCGGAGCCTCAAAAAACAAGACAACCTGCAAATACCAACTACAAACCGGTCCTAAATACCTCGGTAAGTTCGTTTCTAGAGCAAGGTACTGCGCGTAGGCCTCGCAAAAAACATAAAAAATCGCAACGCGCCGACCATAACGGCGAATCGGTAACCTATGTCGAGATACCAAAAGAGATCCGCCTATACGAATTTGCCGACAAAATCAACAAACAACCGAGCGAAGTCATTGGCAAGCTCTTTATGCTAGGCATGATGACGACCAAAAACGATTTCTTAGACGAAGATGCGATAGAAATTTTGGCCGATGAGTTCGGTATCGAGGTAAATATCGTCGATACGCAAGAAGCATTTGACTACGTTAAGGCCTACGACGAAGAAGAGGAGCAACTAGATGATACAAATTTGACCGTCCGCGCTCCCGTTATCACCATCATGGGTCATGTCGATCACGGCAAAACCTCATTACTAGACTACATCAGAAGCTCGCGCGTAGCAGCGGGCGAGGCGGGCGGCATCACGCAACACGTTGGCGCCTATATGGTAAACAAAAACGGCAAAAACATTACCTTTATCGACACTCCGGGCCACGAGGCTTTCACGGCTATGCGCGCTAGAGGAGCTAAGATCACCGATATCGTTATCATCGTGGTCGCAGCCGACGACGGCGTAAAACCGCAAACTAAAGAAGCCGTGAGCCACGCAAAAGCCGCCGGCGTACCGATCATCATCGCGATAAACAAGATGGATAAAGAGGCTGCAAACCCGGATAAAGTAAAAAGCGAACTAGCCGAGCTAGATATACTATCTACCGACTGGGGCGGCACATACGAGTTTGTACCCATCTCTGCAAAGATGGGCACAGGCATAGACGATCTGCTTGAGATCGTACTCTTGCAAGCTGAAATTTTAGAACTAAAAGCAAACGCAAAGGCAAACGCGAAAGCAGCCATAATAGAAAGCTCGCAGCAAAAAGGCCGCGGTCCGGTAGCTACGGTTATCGTAGAAAACGGCACTCTAAAAGTCGGCGATATCGTCGTTGCAGGCGTTGCGTACGGTAAGATAAGAAGCATAACTGACGATCAGGGCAAAATTTTAAAAGAGATAAAACCGGGCGAATGCGGCGTGATAATGGGCCTTAGCGAAATTCCGGAAGCCGGCGAAACGCTAATAAGCGTCAAAACCGATAAAGAAGCCCGTGAATACGCACAGAAAAAGGCCGAATATTTGCGCCAAAAAGAGCTTAGCAAAACGACAAAAGTAAGCCTAGAAGAGCTTAGCGAAAAGATCGCCGAGGGCGAGCTAAAATCGCTCCCTGTCATCGTAAAAGCTGACGTGGGCGGCTCGCTAGAAGCCATCAAGGCAAGCCTAGAAAAACTTCGCAACGACGAGATAAAAGTAAATATCATACATTCAGGCGTGGGCGGCATTACCCAAAGCGACGTGGAGTTAGCCAGAGCGAGCGAAAACTCCGTAATTTTAGGCTTTAACATAAGACCAACGGGCGAAGTGAAAGAAAAAGCCAAAGAAAGCGGCGTCGAAATCAAAACCTACAACGTCATCTATAACCT
>CAURKE010000055.1:0-5934 GCA_963525055.1 uncultured Campylobacter sp.
CGGCGAGCACGGCATCGGCATCAGCAAGGCCGAGTTTATGCCGCTTGCCTTTACGCCTGCTGAAATGGAGCTTTTTAGAAGTATAAAAAAGGCGTTTGACCCGAACAATATCCTAAACCCGTTTAAGATGGGGCTGTAAATTTGGCGCAAGGCGTAGCTGATTTTTTAAAAATAGCCCTTGACGCCTTGGTCATTGTTTTTTTGGTTGTACTGCTTTTTAGGAAAAATTACAAAATATCTTTTCAGCACGTTGGTTGCGGAGACTTGCTTATACGCCCCGATCCGTTTTTAAAGATAATGCACTTTTTAATGTTCTCATGTTGCGGCGCAATGTCGCTATTAGGCCGAGCGGCAGATGAAAATTTATTCGCCGACTATAATCTGCTGCTATTTCTTTACGATATGATGCCTGTTTGCTTGTTGGCTTTCGCTTTTTATACCTTGGTGCAAAAAGGCATAAGAGTCAAGCAAGACGGTATCTCAAAAGAGATAGGATTGTTTGGCTTTAAACGCGCCTATGAAGTTAAATTTGACAAAATGATTTATGATGTCGGAGTTGCCCTCAGGAGCAATGAAAAAGTATTCAAAATAAAATGTGAAAACAGCGATACCAAATTTGGATTTGGGCTATTGTATGCGAGAAAAGACATGGATGATTTAGAAAAATTGATACGCAAAAATGTCAAATTTAAAAACCTTAAACCTCTAAGTAGCTAAATTTTAGGACGAAAATGGTCCAGCAAAAATACTAAAAATTACAGAGGCGGACATCATCCGCCCTGTTCTTACACCTACGTTTTAAAATTTATACTCCAGCTTCACGCCGCCGCTTACGCCGTAGCTACTATCATTATCTAGCATTCCACTAAGCTGATAAGAAACCGCAAAATTTTTACTAAACTCCGTGCTAGCCGCCAAATTTAGTTTATAGACCAGCTTGTTGTTGTCGAGCTTGTAGTCGACGTATTCATTTGAGTTATTAAGCGCAACATAAGATTTGTCGTCTGAGTTATAGACGTTTTGTTTTACCAAAAATTGCGCTACAAATGCATTATTGTCGCTATTTAGCACATACTCGACGCCGACTCCCAAAGCGACGTTAAAGTCGTTTATGTCTTTTTGGTCGTATATGTCGTTTTTAAAACCCTTTACTCCGTTTGCGCCAAATTCTAGCGCAAGTACGGGCTTGATAGCCTGAGCGTATTCGCCGTTTGAGCCGAGCGAAATTTTATATTTATAGTAGTTACTCGAAAGGATGCCCGTGCTTCTTACACTAGCCTTTTGTAAATCATTTAAGCTGCGCTTAGAGTTTACGAAGGCTAAATTTAGATTGCTCTGTATCTCGTGAGCGTCTCGCTCAAAAACTCCATACGCTCCAAAACTGTAAATTTTAGCATCGTCGCTCATGGCACCAGAGTTAAATTTAGCCTTGCTCACGCCCGCACTAGCGCCCAAAATAAATTCGTCGTAGCTCCTGTCGTAACCGATATTAGTACCATAAAATTTTAAATCTCCGCCACTATCTTTATCTTTAAAGTACGCTCCGTTTACGTTCACCCAGAAGTTATTTCTCAGCCTATCCGCCTCAGCTGCCTCATAAGCCATCGCAGCAGTCGGTTTAAGGTCGCTCTCAAGCCCGGCTAGACTAAATCGAGAGATATCGGCCTTTGCCCTTAATTGCATAATTCTCGACAATCTTGAGTTGATCAGCTCGTTGTTGTTCTGTAAGGCCTTAACGCTGATTTTTAAAGATGAAGCTGAAATTTCCTTCATATCGGATTCCGCCTTTAGCGCCATACGCTTTATCATTTCCATATCGCCGCTTTGAACGGCATTTTCATATTCAGGCGTATTTTTTAGCATATTTAGAATCTTGTTTTGTCTTTCGCTAAACTCTGCTATTTTTAAGCCCTGCTCCACTCCTGGCGTTACCTGCGGATTTGGAGCCTGCTTGCCGCTCAAGCTCATCAAAATTTTGCCGTCTTTTATAGTATAGGTCGTAAAAAGATCATTGATCTTTTGCTCCATATTAAATATCGCGCCCTTGTTTACGATATTTGTAGCGCTTACTAGTGTGTAGGTTTTATCGGCTGTCATCTGACCCTTTAAAGCAGCCGTAAAGTCGATGTTAAATTTCATTCCCGCGCCAAGCGTCAAAACCTTTTTAAAGTCCAAAATCGGCTCGCCTGCGTTGCCGAAATCTTTAATATTTAAATTTTTCGTTACGGTCGTATCAGGCTCAAAGGTTAGTTTATTTGCTCCGCTAACTCCTAAGTCTTCTATTTCTAATTTGCCGCTTCCAGCCACTATGCTACGAGTAGGAGCGGTATTTTTGCCGTTTACGACAAGTTCTCTTAGCTTTGTGGTTGTGCCGCCGACTTTTAGCATACTGTCGCTATCCATGACGATTTTATTTTTAAAGCTTACGTCTTTAACTAGCAAATTTCCTTTTTCTACGTTTTGGCGGTACTTTAATCCGTCGTCATAGGTATTTGATCCGTCAAATTTATCTATATAGTGAGCCAGTTCGCCGCTTAAATTTATAACCGAATTTGCAGCCTTTATTTCGCCGTTTACGTTAGCTTCCTTACCTATCGTAAGCTCTGATGAGTTTAGGTTTATGCCCTCTTTTGCGTTAAATTCTCTTTTGTCCCAATCAGGCTGAGGCAGCGTCGACGGACGAGTTAGATCCATATACTCGGGCAAAGTTAGGCCTGCGGCGGCTATTTTATCCTTTACTGCCTGCGTTAAGACGCTAGCATCTGCCGTAGCATGAGCGGTCGGGTGCCCCTGCAATGTCACTTTGGCGTTGTTTAGAGTCAGGCTTCCGTCTATATCAAAACCGCCGTCAAACACAAGCTCTCGCCCCTGTCCATCGTGTTTTATATCTATATTTTTATCTACGCTTGCGTGAAATATCGTATCTTTGCCGTTTTCTCCACCCACGGTAAACGTCGATCTTTGCGTGCCTAGGTTAGTTATTTTGGCAGCGTTTGAGTTGGCCGAAACATTACTAAAGGTTTGATTAAATCCATTTAGATCAAGCTTTCCGCCGCCGTTTCCAAAGAAAATTTTATTATTTAGATTATCGTTTACGCCGAGCTTTAACAAGCCCCTGCCGCTCGTTACGTAAATATTTTCAAAAGCGTTTGCCGTTTTTAGCTCTACGACGCCGTCGCCCAGCCTCAAGCCCTTATTGCCGCTAGAATTTACAACTAGGCTTCCTTTGCCGATTTTATGGATACTGGTATCCGAGGCGACGTTTAAATTTAGACTTGCTCCGCTAGCAACGTCAAAGCCTGCAAGTTTTTTAATCTTACCACTACCGCCGATCGCGACATCCCCGCTTTTGACAACTATTCCGCCGTGCCCTAGATCTAAGTCCGAATTTAGCGTTACGTCGTTTGTAGCGGTTAATATATTGTCTTTGTTTTGTACTAGTTGCGCATCCGTAACATTTGATCCAGCCACGGCGTTTTCATAGTCTTTTTTGTAGTCGTTAAAGTCAGTCATCGTTACGATTGAAGCGCTATTGCTATTATCAGCCACTACAGATAAAACTCCCACTAAAACCCATTTTTGCGCCACCGTATCATAAACGAAAAATCCCGAACCGCTATCGCCCGGCAAAAGTCTGTTTCTAAAACCCTTATCAGAGGTCATAAACATATAAACGCCTGGCCTATTTATGCTTGAGAGTCGCGTTTTATAATTTGCCGAATAATTCACGCTTATTTCATTTACGCTTCCGCCCAATGCCTGATTAAAGATACCTTGATCTTCAAATTCTCTTGCGCTTACGACGGTATCATACCCGTCCGAATCAGTTTTGAGTTTTTCTAACCCAAGCGCTCCGGTGCCTGCCTGATAGGCAAGGACGTTATCGCCTCTAGCCCCGCCGCTATTTTTTATATCTTTTATGTAGTCTTCTATCTTTTTTGCATTAGCCTCATCTTTGGTTTTATCAGCGCCCGAGATATCTAAATTTGGCACGTTCAGCGGATCGATTTGCCCCTCTACGATATATTTTGTAGTTCGCATATAGGTAGTGTCAGAGTTGTATAGTTTTTCTGTAGAAGTTGCCGTGTGCGATGTTAGATACTCGTATTTCGTGTTGCCAAACCACCCTCTATTTTCATTAAAATTACTAGCCGCAGCAGCCCCTAACGTATGATTTGCCGTTACTACGAAATTTCGCCCAAGAGCGGTAAAATTTCCTTTATTATTTCTAGCGCCGCTATTTGGGATTTTATCAAACGTAAATTTGTCGCCGTTTCTTTGCGTAAACTCTAGCGGTGCATCTTGTGGAGCAAAAACGCCCTTATTTTGTGCAAAATCAAGATAATCCCTATAATAATTCGTTCCTATGTCCATAACCTGCGAGTTGGCACAGGTGCACAAAATGCTAGCTAGAACAATCGAAATACCAAATCTATTATCCACAATTAACCTCCAAATTATTTACTTTATTTAAAATTCATAATAATATTATAAATACAATTTAACAAATCTCTAATAAATTTTGAAGGCGCATTATATACACTTTTTAATTTTTTTGCAACCCTTAGCAAAATATTCTTTATTTTAAAATCTTTAATTGTAAAATACCTCAAATTTAAGGATCCAAAATGAACCCGCAAAAATTTGAAAAGATAAAACAAACGCTTAAAATTTGGCTCACGGCGACGCTAAAGATCAAGGACAAGCAGCTGCTGCACTACGCTTCGAGCCTAAGCTTTCACACGATGCTCTCCATCATCCCCGTGCTGCTCATCTCGCTCTCGCTCTTTACGCAGATGCCAAGCTTTAGCGTCTATTACGCTAAGATCAAGGAATTTATATTCGCCCAGCTGCTACCCTCAAACCAAGAGGCGATCTCAAACTACATCGAGACCTTTTTGCAAAACAGCTCGAGCCTTGGCATCCTCGGCCTTGGCGCTATCATCTTTACTTCGATTATGTTTTTTGCCGATTACGAGTACGTCATCAACCGCATCATGCACACGAGCAGCCGCAAATTTTGGAACTCGCTAAGTGCGTATTGGACGCTCATAACGTTAGCTCCTTTGGGGCTTGGGCTTAGTTTTTATCTCTCAAATTTATTTCAGGATATACTAAACTCCAGCGACTACACGAAGTGGATAAATTTTATAAGTATCTTCCCGTACCTCATCATTTGGGCGATATTTTGCGTGACCTATCTTATCTCGATAAACCGCCAAATCGCCCTAAAAAACGTGCTTTTTAGCTCGTTCGTCGCCTCGCTCATCTGGTATCTGGGCAAAAATATCTTCGTCTTTTACGCCGCAAATAACAAAACCTACCTCAGTATCTACGGCTCGTTTTCGGTGGTGCTGCTCTTTTTCGTGTGGATTTACGTGTCGTGGATCATCTTTCTCTACGGCGTGAAGCTGTGCGCGTATCTGGAAAAAGCGGGCGAGAGCGACAAAGAAGCTTAAACAAGCGCGGCAAAGCAGAGTAAATTTAAGGGCACGATAACGGTGGCTAAAATTTTGCTTTTGGCGCTTGCTAAACTAAGCGCGTTGTAAAGCAAAAATAGCCAAAACGGCACGCTCAAATTTACCCCCTTTGCGCGCCACGAGAGGAATTCTAGCAAATATTCATCAAGCGCACCGCCTGCGCCAAACCCATGCAAAAGCACGCTAATCGGATAAAACAAGCTAAAAATAGGCGTGAGCGGCAAGACGGCTAGCTGCTGGGCGCTAACGAGCGGAAAAAAGTAAATCACTGGCAAAATCATCGCCGAAAATACCAAAAAATTTAGCAAGATAGCGTGCGTCAAATTTGAAAACCTCTCGCCAAAGTGCCGCAGATAGAGATATATATAAAACACGCCAAGACACGAAAAATAAAATCCGACGCTAAAAAGCAGACTCGGCATCAGCGCTACGGCGGCGCAAATCACCGTAAAAA
>CAURKE010000056.1:0-5890 GCA_963525055.1 uncultured Campylobacter sp.
TGCCGCACCTTGCGCGCATGCTAGTTGGCGCGAACAACGTCCGCAGCCTGCCTGCTAGTATATTTATGGGCGCGATATTTTTGCTATTTGTAGACACCCTGGCGCGCACGATCAGCGTGAGCGAGGTGCCTCTGGGCGTACTTACGGGCTTTATCGGCACGATATTTTTCGTCTGGGTACTCTGGCGAAATAAAAAGGTTGCGTGATGCTTGAGGTTAAAAATCTAAATTTCGCCTATCCAAACGGCGCGGGTAGGCTAGAAAACGTAAATTTACGCGTCGGTAAAGGCGAAATCCTAACCATACTAGGGCGAAACGGCGCGGGCAAATCGACCATGCTAAGCCTAATCAGCGGTACGCAGGCGCCGCACTCGGGCGAAGTTTGGCTGAGCGGCAAAAATAGCGCGGAGCTTAGCAACAAAGAGCGCGCCAAAATCATGGCCTACGTAGCTCAAAGCGAGATCTGCGAGTACGACTACACGGGCCTTGAGTTTATCACGATGGGGCGAGCGGCGCATCTGGGTATCTTTGCACGGCCTAGCGAGGAGGATACGGCGATCGCGAAGGAATTTACCGCAAAGCTTGAGATCACGCACCTTGAGGATAAATTTATCACTCAGATGAGCGGCGGGCAAAAGCAGATGTGCTCGATCGCGCGCGCGATGGCGGCAAAGCCCGAGATCATCGTATTTGACGAGCCGACCTCGGCGCTGGACTTTGGCAATCAGTATAAATTCCTGCGCACAGTTAAGCAGCTAAAAGAGCAAGGCTACACCATCGTGCTAACGACTCACAATCCCGATTTTGCCGTGCTTTTGGGCGGCTACGTGGCTCTAGTTAAAGGCGGGGGCGAAGTGGCTTTCGGCACGGTGGACGAGATCATAGAAAGCGAGCATCTAAGTAAGCTTTATGGGCTAAATTTGAGCGTGGAGTATATCGAGCAAGTAACTAGAAAGTGCTGCCTGACGCATCCACTGTGACTGCGGCGCGCAAGAAGCGGCGTAAATTTGCGCTACGCAAAATCAAAAAGAACGCGGGCAGGGATACGCGGCACGGCGGATAAATTTATGCGTCTTGGGCGCAAGGCGTGCGTGCCAGCTTTGCAAATTTTGATTGCACAGTTGCCCCGTCGTTTGGTAAAATTTGCTCTCAAATTTAGCTCAAATTTAAGGCTTATAAAATTTAACCGAGCCTTGGCACGTTTTAGTCGGCGCGGCTCTGTAAATTTGACGGCTACGGGTTTGCGCCTTTAGTAAATTCGGCGTTAAATTTTGAAATTCGCGAATTGAGTTAGCTTTTATTTTTTCTCGCGTTGCGCGCCGGAAATGATTAAAATTTGCTTCGTTAAAGCAGTCTTGCTAAAGCGAAGCAAAATCCCTCCAAAAAGGCTCGTTTGCAAAAACGCAACAAAACGAGCTTTTAAGGGCAAATTTATACGTATCCCTGATCTATCATCGCGTCGGCTACTTTTCTAAAGCCCGCGATATTTGAGCCAAGCACCAGATTTCCCTCGTCGCCAAACTCCTTGCTAGTCTCGTAACTAAGCTCAAAGATATGATTCATGATGCCGTGCAGTCTGTGATCTACCTTTTCAAAGCTCCACGCGGTCATGCCTGCGTTTTGCATCATCTCAAGGCCTGACGTGCCCACGCCGCCCGCGTTTGCCGCCTTTGCCGGAGCGAAGTAAAAATCCTTTTGCGCTAGCATGAAATTTATCGCATCAAGCGTACTTGGCATGTTCGCGCCCTCGGCTACGAAGCGGCAGCCGTTTGCGTAGAGTGTCTTTATGTCGGCTAGGTGCAGTTCGTTTTGCGTCGCGCACGGAAACGCTCCGTCGCACGGCACGTCCCATACGCCGTTTCTGCCCTCTTTGTACTCGCTTACGCTTACGTATTTTGCGTTCGGTCTAAATTTGACGTATTCGCTAAGGCGTGCGCGTCTTGCTTCTTTTAGCTCTTTAAGCAGGGCCAAATCGATACCCTCTGCGTCATAAACGTATCCGTTTGAATCAGAAACCGTGATAGGCAGCGCGCCTACTTGATAGAGCTTTTCTACCGTGTAGATAGCGACGTTTCCGCTACCGCTTATGCTGCATTTTTTGCCCTCTAGCCCAAGGCCTGCTTTTTTTAGCATATTTTTCGTGAAATAAACCAGTCCGTATCCCGTCGCCTCCGTGCGAGCTAGGCTGCCGCCCCAGTTTAGCCCCTTGCCCGTTAGTATGCCGTCAAATCTGCCCGTGAGCTTTTTATACTGCCCAAACATATAGCCGATCTCGCGTGCACCCACGCCGATGTCGCCTGCGGGTACGTCCACGGTGTTGCCGATGTGGCGGTATAGCTCGCTCATAAATGCTTGGCAAAAGCGCATTATCTCGCCCTCGCTCTTGCCTTTTGGATCAAAGGTGCTGCCGCCCTTTGCGCCGCCGATATTTACGCCCGTGAGCGAGTTTTTGAAAATTTGCTCAAATCCTAAAAATTTTAGCACGCCAAGATCCACGCTCGGGTGCAGTCTGATGCCGCCTTTATAGGGGCCCACGGCTGAGTTAAACTGCACGCGGTAGCCGTTATTTACCTGCGGTCTGCCGTCATCGCCCGTGTACGTGACGCGAAAGATCACCGTGCGCTCAGGTATCACGATACGCTCTAAGATAGCGTGTTTTTGGTATTTGCTCTCTTTTTTTATAAGTGGCTCGAGGCTGTTTAGCACCTCGGTCGCAGCCTGCACGAACACGCCTTGGCCCGGATTGGTTCTTTTTATCCACTCCATCGTTTTTTCGATGTACTCGCTCATCTTCACTCCTATTCGTCAAATTTTCGTAGTTGAATATTAACTCTCCTAGAAAAAATTTTTATTTAAATTTATTTTTATATTTTTATTTTAGGCGATAAGTGTTACGTATCGAAACTAAATTTATCAAACGTAACTTTTTAGTAAATTTATCGTGACTTTATTTTGCGCTTTAGCGTGAATTTTGGTCGGCTCGGATACGGTTGTGTTAAATTCAGGAGCTTGAAATTTACGGCTGCGCGATTTTGCGTATTTGGATGAGTTTTAGTTAAATTTGAAATTTATCGGGCAAATTTGTGGCTATTCTCGTCAAATTTATTTTTTGGCTAAATTTGAGCTTGTTGCAAATACGGACTAACTTTATAGGAGTATTTCAACCTATGTAAGGCGGTAAATTTGAAAAAAGTGGGAGTAAATTTGGGTGAGTTAGAATAGTAAAAAATTAAATTTTAGCCCAAAGCGGGCTAAAATAGATTACATATCCTCTTTGATTTCATCGTTGCTGCGAACGACTAGGCCAGAGCCGTGGATGACGCTAGGGATGCATGCTGTGCAGATATCGACCTCTTCGCCGTTTTTATGGGCGCGGACGAATACGGCGTTTTCGTTTTCCGTGCTTTTTTGTCCGCAGACGTTGCAAACTACGATATTTTCGGTTCTCATTTGACTTCCTTCGTAAAAAATTCGGGCGTATTTTATTTAGTTTTTCGCCGATTTGAAATGATTTACGTCAAGCGCGAAGTCTCGCGTAAAAAGAAAAAATGCGAAAAATAAATAACGAAAAAAATCTGCAAGAAAAGCCCGAAAATAGGCACCAAGCAAAGTAGGTAAAAGCACAGCGCGGCGGCTTTAAATTTATATCCGCCGTAGTCCAGCAAGTAAAGCTCAAATTTGTGCCGCGAGAGAGCATTTGGCGCGACGTCGATAAAAAGTAGCGAATAATAAAGATAAAAAAACGCCGGGTGCAGGGCGAGGAAATTTAGCGCAGGTACGGCTAAAACCGGCACGCAAATAAGCGCGATCAGGAAAAATTTGAGCAAAATTTTGCCCATAAGAGACGTTTGGCGAGCTAGGCTGATATTTGCCAGCTGCGACTCCTCCACGCCGTAGTGCCTGCGGTTTATCTCGCGGGCGACCACTGGAGTGAGAAAGCCTGCAACCGCGAGCGCGCAAAAAACCGAAAGCATAACGACTAGATATGCGCCGACGGCGTAAAATATCGCGCCGATGAGCCACTTTGCTATGCCTAGGCTAAGGATTTTAGCCGCCATCGGATACTCGGCCAGAGCGCCTGACTCGCCGAGTATGGCCGCGTTTAGCGCCTCGTACAGCTCGCGGCCGCCCAGCATCGCAATCGCCGCGATAACAAGCGCGGAAAAAACGAGCGGCAAGATAGAGAGCGCGATAAATTTGGGCGTGAAAAGGTCCTTAAACGAAAGGCGTAAAATATCAGCGAACAACGAATCTCCATTTTATTTAAATTTATTGCCGTTTGGCGGCAAAAGGGCGTTTGGGCGCGATGGCTTTTCTAAATTTGACGCGCATTTTTTGCCAGCAAAAGCGGCGCGGCAAATGCTTTTAATGACGCGCAAATTTAACGTACGCATAGACTTCGCGGCTAAATTTGACCGATTTAAATCCAGCTTCAAATTTAGCTAAATTTACTCAAATTTGACCCGCTTTTTGGTGGCGCGAGACTTGCATGCGGCGTAAATTTTTGCCGGCTAAACGGCAGGTTTTTACGAGCACAGCTAAACCGCGCTCAAATTTAACCGCCCGCCCGCAATTGCCGCTTAAACTGCTAAATTTAGCCTCGCCGAGTGACAAGCTAAATTGCAAAAACTTCGCGGTTAGGCTTTCGCTAAATTTATCAAATTTAGCAGGCTCGCGCCGCAAATTTTATTTTACCGCTTTGTACTCGGCCTCGAGCGCGGCGTAGATCTCGTCCACGCTTTTTAGCCCGCGAGCGAGGATCTCGTTCATCACGGCGTTATCCTCCTTGCCGTTCCAGACCTTTTTATACGCGCCATTTTTGTAGCCGTGATCTTGGCGGAAGCGATTCAGCACGTTTTTGCCGACATAGCACTCGTAAAGCGAGCTGAGATTTACGCCGCATTTTAGGCTCATCGTGAAGTAAATTTTAAGCAGGTCAAAGAGCGAATACTCAAAGCCCGAGCACTTGTTTATGAGCATTTCGACGTCGTTTATGATCTCGTAGATGTTTTCGTCAGCGACGTTAAACGGCTCGCGGCAAAACGCCTCAAAGCCGCTGCTAGCGCAGATGTCGCTTGAAAGTTTTGCGATGTCGCCGAGGTTATTTAGCTTGTACTGCTCAAGCATCAAACTCATCAAAAAGTGCCAGATATCCACGACCTCGACGCGCAGATTGTCTTCATTCGTCGGCGCGTTTATGCTCTTCCAGTGTTTCCAGGCAAAGCTATCTATGAGCTCGGCGCACTCCATATATATGCAGCGTTTCCAGCTGATGAGTTTGCCGTTTTTGTTTATGCCGTTTTCCCAGCCGATGCCGTTTGTATCGTTGTTTAGGCTCTGCTGGAGATTTAGCATTTGGGTGATTTTTTCATTCGCGTTCATAAATTTTCCTATTTTTAAAATTTATGAATTATAGCGAAATTTTTAAACCGCGAACTAAACGTAAAATTTAAAGCTATCCAGCTGAGAAATGAGCTCGTCAAAGAGCTTTTTGGAGTTTTGCAGTAGCTTAGCGTCCGCTTTGTTTTGCTCCATCAGCCTATCAAAAAGCTTTAGCGTGCCGTCTGCGATAAAATTTTTATGATTTGCGTCTTTGACTTCCGGAAGCTCTTTACGAAGCGAATTTGCGAGATTCGTCACGCGCGAAAAGATCGGATCCTCGCCCTCTTTGACGTTTTTCATAAATTTGTCTATGCTAGGCGCTATTTTTTCTAGAGCGGCTGCCAGCTCCTCTTTATCGCGCGCGTCCAGACCGTCGCCTTTATATGAAAAGCTATAGCCGTACTCGTGCGTGAGAGTGAGTGCGGATGCCGATGCACCGGCTATTTTAGCGCTAGCGTAGTCTACGGTTTTGTTGTCGTACATTTTTAGATTTATCTCGTCGCCGCTGC
>CAURKE010000057.1:0-5862 GCA_963525055.1 uncultured Campylobacter sp.
TTTTGGGTCTTAGCTATACAAACGTCATGATCGCGGCCGTGATTCCGGCATTCGTGTGCTATATGTCGCTGTTTTTTATCGTACACCTTGAGAGCTGCAAGCTCGGGCTAAAAGGTATGGAGCAGGGCGCAGGAATATCTAAGCTTAAAATTTTCGTGAGCGGACTGCACTACCTTATCCCGATTTTGGTTTTACTCTACACCTTGTTAATCGCAAACGAATCGCCGATCTCGGCGGCTTTTAACGCTATTTGCGTGCTATTTTTGATCATCCTTTTTCAAGAGCCGGTTAGAAAGATAGCTCACGGCGAGGATATCGGCAAAGAGGACTTTATCATAGGTTTTGCGGATATATTTTGGGCGATGGTAACGGCGGCTAAAAGCATGACGACGATCGCGATAGCTACGGGTCTAGCCGGCATCATCGTGGGCTCGATCTCGCTAACGGGCGTCGGCCAAGTGCTATCTGAAGTCGTGGAAAATTTAGCCGGAAACAACATCGTACTCATCCTCTTTCTTACGGCGATAATGTCTCTGATACTAGGCATGGGCTTACCGACGACGGCGAACTATATCGTCGTTAGCTCGCTAGTCGCGCCTGTGATTTTGTTTTTGGCGCACAAAAACGGCTTTCTCATACCGGCCATCGCGGTGCATCTTTTTGTCTTTTACTTCGGTATCCTAGCCGACGATACGCCTCCGGTGGGCATCGCGGCATACGCTGCGGCCGGTATCGCCAAAGCAAATCCCGTAACGGTGGGCGTGCAGGGCTTTTTCTATGACCTGCGCACGACGATTTTGCCGTTTTCGTTCGTGTTTAACAACAAGCTGCTTTTGATAGAGAGCGTAAACGCCGCCAATCCAAACGACGCTAAAGGCATAGTGTGGATAACAAATCCGCTCGAGATGGCGCTGATTTTTGGTACGGCGCTAGTGGGTATGTTTGCCTTTTCTTCAGCACTTCAAGGGTATTTCGTTAAACGCGTAAGCATGCTCGAGCGTGCGCTGCTTTTATGCGTAGTGCCGCTAACCTTGGTGCCAAATATGTGCGCTAAATACATCCCGTTTATCGCGAACGAATACGTTTCTTACGCGATCGGCGTTTCGCTTTACGCGGCGTTATTTGCGTTTCAATGGATACAAAATAAAGCGGAAAAGAGAGTCGGCGTATTGGTTTGCTAATTACTCTCTCGTAAATTTTAGAAGCTTGCGTTTTGGAAATAGCGTATAGAAAAGATAAATTTGGGTTAAATTTGACGGTCAAATTTAACCCGAGTAAGTAAAATTAAAGTCTCTTTGAGCGTTTTAGATCGCTTGCAAATTGGCACCCGAGGCTATCGCCTATCTTGCATGCTTTTTCAAAAAGCGCATATGCCTCTTTAAATTTTTTCTCCTCTAGCAGATACGATCCCGCAGTCGCGCACGAAAAGCCGTCTCCAAGCTCGCAGCCTTTATTTAGCAGCGCGCGCGCCTTTTCTTTGTCGCTAGACACGTATATCCCGCCGGCAGCCGAGCAAGCCTCTTTTGAGCCAAGCTCGCAACCTTTTTCATATAGCTCAAGCGCCTTTTTGCCGTCCGGTAAAATGTCCTTGCCCAGCTGATAAAGCGCGCCTAGTTTTGCGCAGGCTAGGCCGTTGTTAGCGTCGCAGGCGGCCGCAAATTTTTCGCGAGCCGTTACGAAATTAGAGCTCTCATAGGCTTTGACGCCGTCCTCAAAATCGCCGCCCAGAGCAAAAACCGCGGCGACTAGCATTAGAAGTTTTTTCATTATCTCCCTTTAAATTAAAAATATTCTATTTTAGCATATTTAAAATTATTTTTTGTTTAGCCGTTGTTCCCGCGTTTTGAAATCAGGCATGAGCTTAGCGATGAAGTCATAGAAGCTTTTTTGATGGTGGGGGTAGATCAGGTGGGCAAGCTCGTGAAGCACGACGTATTCGACTAGTTCGGGGGCTTTTTCGATCAAATTTAGGCTTAAATTTATATAGCCTTTGCGCGAGTTGCAGCTACCCCAGCGCGTGGTCATTTTGCGAACGACGATGCGGTTTATTTTACGGTTTACGGCTGGAGCGAATTTAGCTATAAAATGCTCGTAAACACGCCTTGCAAAGGCTTTTTTGTAGTTTTCTAGTGCCGCCAAATTTGGAGCGTAAATTTCGCCGTCAAATTTGTATTCGTCCGAGCTTTTAAATTTAAGCTCATCAAGGTGATGGTTAAATTCGCTAGCATCAAATTTGCCATCAAATTTAGCGCCGTAAAGGTGCGGGTCTAGCCCGTCCGCGCTAAAATTTAAGCCGTTAAAAATCTCCGAATCGCCTGCAAAGCGTCTTAAATTTACGCCCTTTAAATTTGGCTCAAATTTGATGCGATAAACCTCGCCCAGTAGTCTAAACTCGTCCTCGCGCGGTAAATTTGATAGCGTCTTTTCGTGAGCTGATTTTAGCCATTCGTAGTGTTTTTGCACAAACTCTAGCGCATATTTTTGCGCGGCGTAAAAGGGTAGCGAGACCGAGATCTCGCCGGTTTTAGCGACCTTTAGGCGGGTGGTTTTGACGCCTTTTTTAAAATTTAGCGCGACGTCAAATTCGCCGCATTTTACGCAAACGGTTTTTACACGAGGCGTTTTGACTGCCATTTTCTGCTTCTCCAGCGCCAGGTATTTACGAGTCCGCGCAGCCACTCGTCAGCGGTAAATCCGATCCAAACGCCGATGATCCCCATGCCCTGCACGATGCCCAGATAGTATCCTAGCGGCAAGCTCACGCCCCACATAAACACCGCGCCCGTCATCAGTGGAAATTTAGCATCCCCGCTCGCGCGCAGGGCGTTTACGATAACGATGTTAAAGGTTCGCCCCGTCTCAAGCGCGATAGAAAGCGTAAAAAGCGGCAACATGACGGCCTTTAGCTCCTCGGTCAAATTTAGCCGCTCCATGATTTCAAATTTGCCAAAATACGCCGCCAAAACCACCGCGAGAGTCGCGATAAAGCCGATGCGAAGCGCGCGGAAAGTGCGCGAGTAGGCCTCGTCAAATTTCATCGCGCCGACTAGGTGGCCGACGATGACCTCGTTTGCCACGCTGATGCTAGCTCCGCAAAGTAGGATTAAAAGCGTGATCTGAAAGTAGATGGTCTGTACGTTTAGGCTGGCTTCGCCCATACTAGCTACAAAGCCGAAAGCCACCATATACTGGGCCATCCAGAGTAAATTTTCGCCCGCGCTCGGAAGCCCGACGGATAAAATTTTACGCAAAATCGCAAACGGTAGGCTAAATAGGCGCTTAAAGAAAATATTAACTTTGGCGTAGCGGGTCAGGATCAAAAATAGTACGATAACGCCAACTAGGCGCCCCACGACGGTCGAAACCGCGACGCCGTAAAGGCCGTAGTTTGGCAGTCCTAGCCAGCCAAAAAGCGCGATAGCGTTGCCGCAAAGGGTGATGACGTTCATGAGTAGGGAAACTAACATAACGGCGGTAGCGAAGTTGTAAACGCGAAGCACGGCTGCAAGCACCATGCCGATACCGTCAAAGGCTAGCGCGATACCGAGCATATGCAGGTAACCAAAGCTCTGGGCGCGAAGCTGCTCTGGGACGTTTAAAAGCTCTAAAATCTCAAATCCGAAAAAGTAAATAAAAACCGCGCTGCCAAGGCCGATGATCGTGTTAAACGTGATGCTAGCGTGTATGACGCGTTTGGCTAGGTTGTGATTTCGCGCGCCTAGAGCCTGCGCGACCACGACCGAACAGCCCACGCTAAGGAAGCTAAAAATGGTCATAAAAAGATCCATTATCTGGTTGCCAGCGCCCATGGCGCCGACTAGATGGACGCTGACTTTAGTCACCATATAGGTGTTTATGATGAGCGTCACGAAGTGCAAAAACATATCTAAAAATATCGGGATAGTGAGCTTTTTGAGCGATAAATTCATGATTTCTCTTTTGTAGCGTGGATTTTTAAATAACGCGCGATTATATCCAAATATAAATTTAAAGCGTTTTAAGGCGGTGCTGTGCGTTTTCTCTGCGAGCGGGCATAATCTTTTTATTAGCTTAATCAAGTATAATTGAAAAAATTTAATCTAAACGGATATCAAATGCACAAAACAAATTTTACGTCACGCTGGGCGTTTATCATTGCTTGCGTGGGCTCGGCTATCGGTATGGCCAACGTCTGGGGGTTTCCTTATAAGGTCGGTACGAACGGCGGCGGCGCGTTTTTGCTCGTTTATCTGTTTTTTATCGCGATATTTTCCTACGTGGGGCTTTCTGCTGAGTATGCTATCGGCAGACGCGCTAAAACCGGCACGCTAGGCTCATACGAATACGCGTGGAAGAGCCGAAACTGGGGCACGTTCGGTAAAATTTTAGGCTGGATACCGCTGGCTGGCTCGATGTGTATCGCTATCGGCTACGCTGTCATCATCGCGTATGTTTTAAAGGCGCTATTTCAGGCGATCACGGGCTCGCTGATGACAGTGGATACGAACACTTGGTTTGAGTCTTTTGCGCTTTCGTCCTACTCGGTCGTGCCGTTTCACTTTATCGTCGTTGCGGGCACGCTATTTACGCTATTTTTCGGTGCGCACAGTATCGAAAAGACAAATAAAATCATGATGCCGCTTTTTTTTGTGCTATTTTTTATCCTCGCTATCAGAGTAGCGTTTCTAGATGGGGCCTTTGGCGGGTATAAATTCGTCTTTCACAGCGACTGGGGCAAGCTCGCAGATCCGATGGTGTGGGTAGCGGCGATGGGTCAGGCCTTTTTCTCGCTATCTATCACGGGCTCTGGCATGATCGTTTACGGCGCGTATCTATCAAAGGACGAGGATGTAGTAGATAGCGCGCAAAAAACGGCGATCTTTGATACGATCGCGGCGATGACGGCGGCGCTTGTTATGCTGCCTGCGGTTTTTGCCTACGGTATGGATCCGGCTGCGGGGCCCGGGTTACTTTTCGTAACGCTACCTAAAATTTTACAAGACATGCCGGGAGGTCAAATTTTCGCGATTATTTTATTTACGGCCGTGATTTTCGGCGGCGTGACATCGCTGCAAAATATGTTCGAAGCCGTCGCCGAGTCGATAATGCACAAATTTCCTAGTTTAAAGCGTGGCGTCGTGCTAATCGCGCTTTGCATAATATGCTTTGGTATCGGCGTAAATATGGAAGCCATAACTAGCTGGGGGCCGTGGATGGACTTTGTCTCGATCTACATCATCCCTATCGGCGCGGTGATCGGCGCGGTGTCGTGGTTTTGGGTGATCAAAAAAGAAGAAATCATGGACGAGATCAACACTGGCGCGGCAAAAAAGCAAGGTGCGTTTTGGTATTTTACGGGCAGATATATATACGTGCCGATGGCGCTTACGCTTTGTATCATCGCTCTTAGCATGCATATCTCGTTTTAAGGCTCGCGCGTGGCTCTAATCGACCTTATCGACGTTAGTAAAAAATTCGGCCCCAATGAAATTTTAAACAAAGTAAGCCTCAGCGTAAACGAGCGCGAGCGCATCGCTATCATCGGTAAAAACGGTAGCGGCAAAAGTACGCTGATGAAGCTAGTAGCGGGCTCGCTAGAACCAGATAGCGGCAGGCGTATCGTGCAAGGCGGCGTGAAAGTAGAAATGCTTGCGCAAAATCCCAAATTTGACGATGCGGCGACTGTAAAAGACGCGCTAAATTTGGAGCTAAAAGAGATCTTTGACGCACGCGACGAGTATGCGGCGGTACTAGAAGCACTCGGCCGCGATCCGCATAACAAAGAGCTAAACGCGAGGCAAGACGAGCTAATCAAATTTATCGAAGCAAAAGACGGCTGGCAGATCGAGCGCAAGATCGAGCGCGTGCTGGAGGAGTTTAAGC
>CAURKE010000058.1:0-5836 GCA_963525055.1 uncultured Campylobacter sp.
GTGCGCGTGCCGGTGCTTCGCAGCCACTCAGAGGCTATCACGATTCATTTTGATAGAGACGTAGACGCCGCGGCCGCTCGCGAAGTCCTGCGCAGGGCGCCTAGCATCGTAGTCGTGGATGAGCCGGCCGCGAAAAAATACCCGATGCCGAGCATCTCAAGCGACACCAACGAAACCTACGTCGGACGCATCCGCACGGATAACTACCGCAAAAATATCCTTCATCTATGGTGCAGCGCCGACCAGATCCGCGTGGGAGCGGCGACCAATGCCGTAAGAATCGCGCAAAAATGGATAGAGATGCAGGAGTAGCAGCCCGCATTTTGTTTAAATTTGCCGAATTTGCGCTTTAGTTTTGGCGTAAATTCGGCTAAAATTTGATGATTTTAAAATATAAAATCGCGCTTTCATATACGAATTTTCTACTAGCTTTTTAAATTTGACGCGTAAATTTACCTGCATCTTTACGGCACAAACCGCCGCAATCAAACCGTACCGTCAAATTTACGCAATCAAATTTAACAAACTCAAATTTGACTCGCCCGTCAATCCGCCGCGGCTCGCCAAAAAGAACTTCATAAACCGCGCGAAACTCAAATTTAACCCCGCCCGATAACAACCCAAACCGCACGCGCCGACTCTAATCCACGCCCTAGCTTTAAGGAAAATATTATAAAATACGCGTTTTATTTTTAAACAAAGGAAATTAATGCGTAAAGCTTTTGAAAAAATCCTGCTCTTTAGCAACAACTTCACGCTCCTGCCTGTGGTCTTTGGCTTGCTCGGCGCGATCGTGCTTTTCGTCATCGCCAGCTACGACGTGGGCAAGGTTTTCGTCGCCGTTTATCACTACTTTTTCGGCGATTTTCACCCCGAGAATTTCCACTCCGACGTCGTCGGCGAGATCGTGGGCGCGATCGACCTCTATCTCATGGCGCTCGTGCTTTACATCTTTAGCTTCGGCATTTACGAGCTGTTTATCTCCGAGATCGAGGAGCTCAAGCAGTCCAAACAGAGCAAAGTCCTCGAGGTGCACTCGCTCGACGAGCTCAAGGATAAACTCGGCAAAGTCATCATAATGGTGCTTATCGTTAACTTTTTCCAGCGCGTTTTGCATGCAAATTTCACCACCCCGCTTGAGATGACCTACCTTGCGGCCTCGATTTTGGCGCTTTGTTTGGGGCTTTATTTCCTGCACAAAGGCGAACACTGAGGCTTTTTGCGAGCCTGGTTTCAGGTTCGCTTTTTTAAATTTCACTTCAAAGTTTTACCACTCCGCTATATGTGAATAACTTTTAAATTTTGCTTTTATCGTTAAGTTTTATTTCAAAATTTCCTCAAATTTAAAGCTATATAAATTTAAGTTCTTTTTTAGTGACAAATGCCGATTTTATGGGCTTTTGGGATTAGATTTAAGATTACAAAATTAACCAAAATAATATAAATTATTTCACTTTTCACTCCGTGAAAAAAACGTGAAAAGTTACGTTTAATTTCAGTCTTTTTTGAGTAAATTTGGCGCAATCAAATTTGAGCGGCACGACCCGCATCTTTACGGCATAAACCAAAATTGATTTGAATTTTCGGGTTGTAAATCGGGAGTTAAATTTGATGTTTCAAAAAATAGGTATAAATTTAAAAACGGCGCAGACTCGTCGTATGCGCCGTCAAGAGGTAAATTTAACCAAAACCGGCGACCAAAGCGCCGCCTAAAATCAGTCAAATAGCGAATTTACGCTTTCGTTATGATACACGCGTCTGATCACTTCGCCAAAAATCGGAGCTACGCTGAGCACTTTTATCTTTTCGTTTTCCTCGCGTAGCGGTATCGTGTCGGTCACCACTAGTTCGTCTAGCGCGCTATCTGCGAGGTTTTCGTAGGCTTTGCCCGAGAGCACCGCATGCGTGCAGCACGCCATCACGGAGGTTGCGCCGCGCTCTTTAAAGACCTTAGCCGCCTTTACTATCGTGCCGCCCGTATCGATCATATCATCGACTAGGATCACGTCCTTGCCCGCCACGTCGCCGATCACGTTCATTACTTCGCTTTCGTTGGCTTTTTCGCGGCGTTTATCGACGATGACGATGTCGAGATTTAGGGCTTTTGCGACGCTTCTAGCGCGCGCGACGCCGCCGATATCGGGGCTAGCGATGATTGGATTTTTGAGATTTTTGTTTTTGATGTGGTCGTTAAAGATGATCGAGCCGTAGAGGTTATCGACCGGGATGTCGAAAAAGCCCTGAATTTGGCCCGCGTGAAGGTCGATCGTGACAACGCGGTCGATGCCCGCCGTTTGCATCATATTTGCCACGAGTTTTGCCGTGATAGGCACGCGAGGAGCGGCCTTGCGGTCTTGGCGCGCGTAGCCGAAATACGGCACCACCGCCGTTATCGAACTAGCCGAGCTGCGCTTAAGCGCGTCTGTTAGGATCAAAAGCTCCATCAAATTTACATTTGCAGGCGCGCAGGTAGGCTGGATGATGAAAATATCCTTACCGCGCACGCTCTCGCCGATCTGCACGCTGATCTCGCCGTCGCTAAAGCGCTTGATCGTGGCTTCGCTAAGCGGAAGTGATAAATAATGCGAAATTTTCTTTGAAAACGCCGGATTTGCGGTACCCGAAAAGATTTTGTAACCTCTCATAACGATTAACCTTTATAAAATTTTTATCTAATTTTACCGAACTAAAACTTAAATTCGTAGATTTTTGCGGATAAATTTTATCTTTTGTCGGCTCAAATTTCAGTTTTTAGCGTACTAACTCGGGCTGCCGGCGAACTAATATTTTTAAAAATTTCGCGACGCCGACCGCCTCGAGGAGGCTATTTTTTAGGCAAATTTTACCCCTACTTTTAAAATATCGCGAATTTATCTCACGTAAAATTTGCCCTTAGAAACGGCAATCTTGAAAACGTGAAAATTTAAGCCTCGCTAGAGTTTGGCGTCAAATTTGACCGAGCCAAATTTAGCATTTTCGCGGTGCGGGTCTGGGCGCGTCAAATTTGCAAATTTATCCGCAAGATGCTTTTTGGCGTAAGCAAAGCGGATAAACGATTACACACTCAAAATCAAGCAAAACCATACGACAAAGGCCGCAACCGCGCAAATTTAGTCCGCCACGCCCATCATAACGCTTGAGTATTCGCCCTGTTTGACGTCCGTTTTTTCGGGCTTTTTAACGACTATCCTATCCTCTGCCAGTCCCGCCTGCGCTAGGGCAGCCTTGATGGCCTGGGCTCTTGCGCTAGCAAGCTCTAGCAACTGCTCTTTTTTTATCTCGATACCCTTTAGCGCAGCTTCTCTTAGCGACTTCTCGTCGGTGCTTTTTTCTTTAGGAACTAGCGACGCGAGCGCTCCTGTGTAGTCACTGCCCGTCTGCGCCATCGTTTGACCGATTTTTTCGTTTAGCTTCGCGTTTTTTAGCGCCGTTACGTCCACGTCCGAGTAGGCCGGAGTGATACTTAGCTTCATCTTAGGTTTTGCCGTCGTTAGCTTGATAAAGTCGGCTATTTTAGCCTGCTCAGACACTATGAGCTCGGCGTTTGCAGGCATAAAGTCGATAGTGTTTAGATCCTGGCTACTTAGGCCTAGCGCACTACCTAGGAACCTAAACGGAGCTAGCGTGATGTCGGCAAATAGCTTCTTCACGGCCGCCCAGACGATGCCACCGTACTTAAAGTCAGGGTCGTTTAGATCGCCCTCCACAGGTAGATCGATGTTTATCTGGTTATTTTGGTCGCTCAGGATCGAGATAGCAAGCGATAGAGGCAAATTTACCGCGTCTTTAGACTCGACCTTCTCGCCAAGCGTTAGCGTGTCTAGATTTACGACGTTGCTACCGTTTAGCTTGGAGTCTGCGACCTCGTAGTTTAGGGTTAAATTTAGCTTGCCTTTTTCTATCTTGTAGCCCAAAAACTGCCCGCTATATGGCGTCACGTCGACTAGATCGATGTCTTTAAAGCCAAGCTTAACCTCCGTGCTCTTTTTCGGGTCGTACGGCAGTAGCTTGAGCCCGATCTTGCTAAAGCCGCTCTTGCCGACCACGCCCTCAAACGTACCCATCGTCGGGCGAGTGCTGTCGATATCCATCAGCACGCCTTCTAGCTTGGTGATCTTGGTCGCAAACGGCATAAACAGCGACGCGTCGGAGAAGTCCACGTCGCCGTTTTCTACGAGGATGTTCTTGATAGCAAAATCAAACTCGCCCTCTTTTTTCTGCGGCTTTACGACCTCGGCGGCCTTTTCGTTTTTAGGGGCGGCTTGTTTTGTGTCTGCATTTTGCACCTTTTCGCTCTCGCTTTTTTTCATGAGGCGACTTAGGTTAAATTCGCGTTCTTTGTTTAGGTGCGTCTTTAAAAACGGCGCGCTAAGAGTCACGCGCTCTAAATTTAAGAAATTTTTCGCAAATGAAATTTTAGACAGTTTTAGATTTTTAAAAGCAAACACCTTATCGCCCGAGCCGTCCGTAAGCTCTATGTTTGCGATGTTTGCCTTACCGCTTACGGAGGCATCCGCGGCGTATTTTACGTTTAGTTCGGCATTTAGCTCGCCGCTTTTTAAGCTCGCGTCCAGATAGTTTTTAGCGTAGGCGAAGTAGCGAGGCAGATTTGCGTCGTTTAGCTTTACGTCCGCTTCGATATTTAGGGGTTCGGGCGTGATTTTACCGTTTAGCGCCAAATTTAGCTTTTGCGAGCTTTTCATGTCGATTTTAGTGGTCACGGGCGCGGCTAAATTTTCGCTGATGTTTTGCAAATTTATATTTAGCCCGTCAAATTTGTGCGCTATCTTTTGCCCCTCAAAGACATGGGTTATACCTATGTCGGCTCCCGTAACGGCGACGTTTTTGACGCTAAATTTAAATCCGCTCTTTGTATCTTGAGCACTTTTTTGTTCGGTTTTTTGGCTCTTTTTCACGGCGGTTTTTTCTGCCGTTTTTTGAAATTTGGCATGTTTTTTCGCGCTTTCGGTTTTGCTTTTGGCGCTTGATTTTTTAGCGACTGTTTTTTCGCCGTTTAGTCCAAGCTCGCTAATAGCGCTAAGCTCGCCGTTTTCTTTTAGCTCGGTTGTAAATTTAGGCTTATTTATGCTGACGCTTTCGATGCGTAGCGCCGTTTTAGCTATATCTAGATCCGCGTCCTTTACGCCGATTTCAGCGATGGTAGCGAGCTCTTTATTTTTTGTTTTTAGCGCGATTTTTTGCGCTTTTACCTCACCGATAGAAGCGGCGCTGGCATTATTTTCCAGCGTAAATTTAGGCGCATTTATTATGAGCTTTTCTAGGCTTGCCGCACTGTTTTTACCGACCGGGGCAGAGGCGGTGCTAAGCGTCAAATTTTTTAGGCTAGCGGCGATATTTTGCCCTTTTATTTTAGCATCCAGCTCGCTTGCGTTTGCGTCTTTCAGCTTTATCTCGCCGACGCTTTTTTCGGTCAAATTTATCCCGCTAACGCCCAGGGTTTTTAGCGCTACAGAGGCGTTTATATCGCCTTTTTCGTTTATATCAGCCTTAAGCGCGACGCCGCTTAAATTTAGTCTGTTTAAATTTGCCTGCGCCTCGCCTTTAAAGCTCGTATTTTTAAATTTTATCTCGTTAATATCGGCCGCAAAGCTTCTTTTTTCGCCAGCGTCGGCATTTACCTCGATGGCGGGCAGATCAAGCTCCTCTAGGCTCAAATTTTGCCCGTCTAGCTGCGCTTCAAACGACTTTAAATTTAAAGCGGCGTTTTTTAAAGCAGCCTTGATAACGCCGCCGTCCGCGCTTAGTTCGTAGCTAGTTTTTGCGTTTATGAGCGCGCTGTTTATGCGCAGATCTTGCGTGTCGATGAAGCTAAGAG
>CAURKE010000059.1:0-5736 GCA_963525055.1 uncultured Campylobacter sp.
TGATTTTTTTGATTTTAGTTACGGTGTGCTCTTTGTCGCCCGGATTTATGCGCTCAGGCGAATATCCGCAGAAAAAGTCCTCGTTAAATTTAAGCCCGCTTTGCTCAAGCAGCGGCACGCAAATCTCCTCCGTAACGCCCGGATACACCGTGCTTTCATACACGACGATATCGCCTTTTTTTAGCACCTTAGCGACGCTTTGCGTGGCTTTTATAACCGGCGTTAGGTCGGGGCGCTTGTTTTTATCTATCGGCGTCGGAACGGTAACGATAAAGAAGTTGCAATCCTTTATATCGTCCAAATTTAAGCTAAATTTCATACCGCTTTCTATCGCTTTTTTCATCTGCTCGCTGCTAAGCTCCAGCGTGCGATCAAACCCGCTTTTGAGCTCCTCGATGCGGGCGGCATTAACGTCAAAGCCCGTGACTTCGTATTTCTCGCTAAACGCCGCCGCCAAAGGCAGCCCTACGTATCCTAGTCCGATAACGGCTATTTTCATTTATTTTTCCTTTTTAATTTTTTTGGTTCGATCGTTTTTACGCGTTCATACATTATTATTTCCGCGCCTACACCTTGCGGAGTTATGATTTTAACGGGGCTAACGCCGGGTAAAATTTGAGTGAGCTCATAATAAACCCGCCTCTTTTTCTTTCCGTCCTTGCAAAGCATCATCGTTTGCGCCAGCTCGTCCCCGCCGCTAAATTCATAATAAATCCCGCTCGCGTCCTCTTTTTCCTCGAGCTTTCCGCCGAGCAAAAAGGCAAAGTTGCAGTCGATTTGCATCTCTTTAAAAAACGCGACTTCGTATTTAAAATACTCAGGCGGCATCTTTGAGATAGGTAGCTCAAAAATATTTTCATCGGTTTTTGGCTCGTTTTCGCCCGCCAAAAGCGCAAACGGCAGCGCGCAAGCCGCGATAAAAAGTAAAATTTTTCTCATGATTTCACTCCTATTTGGAAATACTTAAAGCCTAAATTTGCCAGATTTTTCGCGTCGTATTGATTGCGCCCATCAAAGATCACGGCGTTTTTTAGCCGCTGTTTCATCTCCATAAAATCAGGCGACCTAAACTCGCTCCACTCGGTAACCAGCGCGAGCACGTCGGCACTGTTTAGCGCGTCGTATTTGTTTGGGGCGAATTTTAAATTTGAGTTAGGTAGATATTTTTTTGCTTCGTTTGCGGCTTTTGGATCGTAGGCGACGACGTTTGCGCCCGCGTTTTCGAGAGCTTTTATGAGTACTAGCGAGCTAGCCTCGCGCATATCGTCGGTGTTTGGTTTAAACGCTAGCCCCCAAATCGCCACTGTTTTGCCGCTCAAATTTCCGCCGAAAAAGGCTGAAATTTTTTCAAAAAGCACCGTTTTTTGCGCCGCGTTTCTAGCCTCTACCGCGCTTAAAACCTGCGGCTCAAAGCCGTTTTGCCTAGCGGTATATATGAGCGCCTCGACGTCCTTTGGAAAGCAGCTACCGCCGTATCCGCAGCCCGGATATATAAAGCTATAACCGATGCGAGAGTCGCTGCCGATACCTTTTCGCACCAAATTTACGTCCGCTCCCACACGCTCGCAGATACCCGCGATCTCGTTTATAAAGCTGATTTTAGTCGCTAGCATCGCGTTTGCAGCGTATTTGGTCATCTCGGCGGATTTTACGTCCATAGCGATAAATCTATCGTGATTTTTCATAAACGGCGCGTAAAGCTCGCGCATGACGCTTTGCCCCCACTCGCTGCTAGCGCCCACTACTACGCGATCGGGCTTTAAAAAGTCCTCGACCGCCGCGCCCTCTTTTAAAAACTCGGGGTTTGAGACGACTTCAAATTTGACGTCCAGGTTTCTCTTTTTTAGCTCGCCCGCGATCACTTCGCTAACCTTTTCCGCAGTACCCACGGGGACGGTTGATTTATCCACGACGATTAGCGGCGAGGTCAAATTTTGCCCGATACTTTTTGCGACTTCCAGCACATAGCGCAGATCCGCCTGTCCGTCCGCGCCCATAGGCGTGCCGACAGCGATAAATAGCACGCTAGCGTGCGCCAAGGCTTCTTTTATATCGACGCTAAATTTGAGCGCGCCGTTTGCCCTGCACTCGGCCACGATTTCAGAAAGTCCGGGCTCATAGATCGGTATGATGCCGCTGTTTAGGGCATTTATCTTGACTTCGTCCACGTCCACGCATATGACGTCGTTACCCATTTTAGCTAGGCACGCGCCGCTAACTAGCCCCACGTAGCCCGTGCCTACGACTGCGATCCTCACAGCCTTTTCTCCCACTCAAGCGCGGTTTTTATGATGAGCGCTAGATCCTCTCTCTTAGGCTGCCAGTTAGTTAATTTTCTTATCTTTTCGGGCTTTGCGATGAGGCGCGCTGGATCGCCCTGCCTGCGAGGCGAGTTAATAACCTTAAAATCAACCCCGCTTACTTTTTTAGCCGTTTCTATAACCTCTTTCACGCTAAAGCCGCGGCCGTAGCCGACGTTAAAGGTCTCGCTTTTTTCGTGTTCGCTTAGATACTCTAGAGCGCTTAGATGCGCGTCTGCTAGGTCGCTCACGTGGATGTAGTCTCTCACGCAAGTGCCGTCTGCGGTCTGGTAGTCGCTACCAAAAATTCCCATGCTTTCGCGTTTGCCCAGAGCCGTCTGCGTCGCGACTTTGATTAGATGCGTGGCGTTTGGATAGTTTTGCCCGATGAGCCCCTCTTCGTCGGCGCCAGCGACGTTAAAGTAACGCAAAATCGCAAATTTGAAATTTTCATTTGAAGCGGCGTAGTCTTTGATGATCCACTCGCTCATTAGCTTGCTTCGGCCGTACGGATTTATCGGATTTGCCGCGGTTTGCTCATCGACCTCTCCAACATTTTTATCATCTTGGGGCTCGCCGTAAACGGCAGCAGTGGAGCTAAATATAAATTTATTTACGCCGTACTGCTTGCAATAAGTCAAAATTTTAGCGACGTTTGCAGTGTTGTTTAGGTAGTATTTTAGCGGATCTTGCGTGCTTTCAAATACCTCGATAAATGCGGCAAAATGGATAATCGCGTCAAATTTGCCCTCCGCAAAAATCCCGCTTAAATCATCCTCTAAATTTGCCTTTACGAACTTAAATTTACCGATTTTCTCAAGCGCGTCAAGCGCCTTTGTAGTGCCTTTGCAGAGATTATCCACGACCGTTATCTCGTGCCCGCCTTGTTTTAAAAGCGCCTTTAACACGTGAGAGCCGATGTAGCCTGCTCCGCCAGTTATTAAAATTTTCATAAATTTACCTTTTGAAATTTTAGATTTTCCGATTTTATCATAAAAGATAAAAAGGTAAAATAAAAAAATGCGGCGTCGCTAAACCCGCACGTTAAATTTAGCCGCCCTATCACGCGCTTAGCGTAAATTCACGGCACCGACCTCAAAGCGACCAAGCGGGCAAATTTGCCCGAAACGGCCAAATTTAATCCTCTCTAACCCGCAAAAATACCGGAAACCTCGGAACTCCTTTCGCGGTTAAATTTTGATATTTGTAGGTTATTATAGAGCCGATTTTAGGCGGGTTTGCGCGATCTTCGTCGCTAAAGCCCGAGCCCACTTTAAATTTGACTCCGCGAGGGATTTGCTCGTCCGTGTTTGAGCCGGCCGCGCTAAGCGCCTTGCAAGTCACTGAGCCCATGAGCCCGGCGTATTTACCCGTGCCCGCATTTATCGCCGCTACTTCGCACTCGGCGTCTTTAAATTTTTTATATTTCAGCGCATTTTTGCTTCGTTTTCGCTCATACGGCGCGTTTGGCTCTCGCACGACCGCACCCTCGCCGTCTTTTGAGATGACGGCCTCTGCAAATGCCTCAAATTCGGCGTTATCTTTTACTTTTACTTGTTTGATTATCTTTAAATTTTGCCCTGATTGCGGATCTTTTAGGATGAAATTTTCAAGTTCCCTAAGGCGCTCTAAAAGCCCGCCGCTAGCCTCAGGTACGTCAAAAACGCAAAATTTAACCTCGCTCCACTCCGTGGCGTTCGGCATTTTATCCATCACGATCGATTGGATTTTTTCAAATTCGCCCCGCGCGGTGTAAAGCTCGCCGTCAAGCGCAAACGGCGGAAAATGCGCGCTCCAGCCCCCTGGCGCGGCTAAAATTTTACCGTTTCGCGAGCGCAAATTTCGCCCGTCCCAGTAGGCGCGCACGCCGTCTAGCTTCTCGCTAGCTAGCCAGCCGCCGACGTTTTGACCTTTGTATTCGCTAAGCCTTAAAAGCTCAAATTTAGCCTTTTTAGCGGTATCTACACCCGCGCCGCTTATGTTTTCGCTCTGCGCCGCCAAAGTAAAATTTAAAAAAGCGGCGATCAAGAGCACGAAAAATCTCAAATTTTAACCCCGTAAAACTCGCAGTACCACTCGATAAACCTAGCCACCCCGTCATTTACGCTAGTGTTTGGCTTGTAGTCAAAGTCCGCTACCAGATCGCCCACGTCCGCATATGTCGCAGGCACGTCGCCGGCTTGAAGCGGGAGGAAGTTTTTCTCTATCTCGCGGCCGATTTTTAGCTCGACGGCCTTGATGTAGTCCATGAGCTCGACGGGGCTATTATTGCCGATATTATAGACCTTAAACGGCGCGCTAGACGTGGCTGGATCAGGATGCTTCGCGTCCCACGCAGGATTTGGTTTTGCCGGGTTGTCGATGCATTTTATGATGCCCTTTACGATGTCGTCCACGTAGGTAAAGTCGCGCTTCATCTTGCCGTAGTTAAAGACGTCGATTTTCTTGCCCTTTAGCGCGGCATCTACGAACAAAAACAGCGCCATATCAGGGCGCCCCCACGGACCGTAAACCGTGAAAAATCGCAGCCCCGTAGTCGGCACGCCAAAGAGATGCGAGTACGTATGCGCCATCATTTCGTTGCTTTTTTTAGTCGCGGCGTAGAGGCTGATCGGGTGATTTACGCCTTCGTGCGTAGAAAACGGCATATTTTCGTTTAGGCCGTAGACCGAGCTCGAGCTTGCATAGACTAGATTTTTAGTTTGGTTGTGGCGGCAGCACTCTAGGATGTTCATAAATCCCGTGATGTTGCTGTCGATGTAGGCTTGCGGGTTTATTAGCGAGTAGCGAACGCCTGCTTGCGCGGCCAAATTTACGACGCAGTCAAATTTCTCTTTCTCAAAAAGCTCTTTCATCGTCTGGGTATCGGCTAGATCGGCTTTTATAAATTTTAAATTAGGCTGCGTTTTTGAACTTATCAGCTTGCCTTGTTCGATCTGGCTTATCTCAAAGCCAGCCGTTTTTAGGCGCGCGAGCTTTAAATTTACGTCGTAGTAGTCGTTTATCACGTCGTATCCGACGACCTCGTCGCCTCTTTTTGCAAGGGCATTTGCCAAATGAAATCCGATAAATCCCGCCGTTCCGGTTACTAAAATTTTCATGTTTTTCCTTTGTGATTTGACGTTATTTTAGCGTATTTTTGCGCCCGTTCTCACTGCTCGTCCAAATTTATCTCAGGCATATTTTCTTCGGTGTAGTACTCCTCTGTCCCGGCTTGCTCGCCGTCTTCGTAAAGCTCCGGCTCATCCTCGTAGTTTTGCGTTTCAAGGCGCACAAGCTCGCGATCGACCGCCTCGCAAAACACCGGCGTATAGCCCATCTGAGCGCAGTTTGCCGCGAGCCACTCGCTCATCACCGAGATGTCGTCGGCGTAATCATCCGGCGTCAAATTTCCGCGCAAAAGCTCGTATTTTAGGAAAAGCCAGTAGGTGTTTAG
>CAURKE010000060.1:0-5674 GCA_963525055.1 uncultured Campylobacter sp.
TACATCAAGATGATGCCTCACACCACGGCGGCAAATATCGCGCTTTTTTACTCGCTAAAAGGGCGCATCATCCCGACGTCATCGGCATGTACGAGCGGTTCGCACGCAATCGGATACGCCTACGAGAGTATCAAAAGCGGCAAGATCGACATGATGTTAGCAGGCGGCGCTGAGGAGCTGTGCCCGAGCGAGGCATATGTGTTTGACATGCTCTACGCCACTAGCGTGAAAAACGGCTCGCCTGAAATTTCGCCGACTCCGTTTGACGAGGAGCGCGACGGGCTAGTGCTGGGCGAGGGTGCGGGGATACTTTTGTTAGAGAGCGAAGAGAGTGCCGTAAAGCGTGGGGCTAAAATTTACGCCGAGGTTGTAGGCTTTGGCTCAAACTGCGACGGCTCGCACGTCACGCGCCCGCAAAGCGCGACGATGAAAGGCGCGATGGTTTTAGCTTTAAAAGACGCAAATTTAACGCCAGAAAAGATCGGCTACGTAAACGGACACGCCACGGCGACTAAGCAGGGCGACATCGCCGAGAGTATCGCTACAAACGAGCTTTTCGGTGATAAGATCGCTATTAGCTCGCTAAAAAGCTACCTAGGTCATACGCTGGGCGCTTGCGGCGGTTTAGAGGCGATATTTAGCGTGATGATGATGCGGGAGAAGAGATTTTTTCCTACGATAAATTTGACCCGCGTCGATCCTAGTTGCGCGCCGCTTTTTTACCTGACTGAGCAAACTGCGATAGATACGGACTTTGTGATGAGCAATAACTTTGCTTTCGGCGGAGTAAATACCTCGCTGATATTTAAGAAAATTTAAGGAGGATATAGATGAGAAAATTATTTTGTTTAATGGCGTTGGCGTTTGGTATAAATGCCGAAGAGATTTTTAATCTAAGCATTAAAGACGCTTTAGAGAGCGAGGCGGCAAAGAAGTATATTTTGCCTAACGTTAAGGTTGAATTTGGAAGCGGTTACAACGGCGATAGGGTTGTCGTGGGGGCTACGGCCAGCAGGAAACAAAAGGGCGATATCGATGAAAAGGTCCAAAAATGCCAAATAGCTTTCTTGGATGCAGTTAATGCCTTTCAAAGACGAAATCAAAGAGAGGGCGGAACAAAGGCAGTAAATATCGTAAGTTTTTTATACGGTAAAGAATTTAGTTCCAAAACAGAGTTTCAGTGTCTATATACTAACAAATTTACGGTAAGATTACGTGGCGATATAGCTAGATAAAGGAGAAAAATGAAAAAATTACTAGTTTTAGCAGGCGTTTGCGCCTTGGCTTTAAATTTGAGCGCGCGCGACGACGTGCATCACTTTTCGATCGAGGAGGCGCTAAACTCGCCGAAAGCAAAAGAGGTGCTAAATCCAAACATCAAGCTAAGCTTTGGCTCTGGCACGAAAGGCGGCATCATCAAAAGCGGCCTAATGGCAAACAAAAAAACCAACGCCTTCAATAAAAGTGACAAAGAGGCGTGCCAGTGGGCGTTTTTGTCGGCGATAAAGACTTTCCAAGAGCGCGCGGTGCAAGAGGGCGGCGCGAGGGTGGTAAATTTAACGGGCTACTACAAAAAACGGCCTTTTGACTCCAAAACGCAGTTTCAGTGCGGCGCGGGCGCGCTGATGGCCGGCGTAACGCTAAAAGGCGATATAGCAAAATAGCGGCGAGAGGGGCGAATGAGGCTAAATTTTAAACTCGATTTTTTTGATGCGGTAGTTTTTAACGGCGCGCAGGACGCGAAGCTGGCGGCATACGAGAGAGGGCTTGACGTCTCGCACGTGCCTCCGCTTGAGCGCCGTAGGCTTAGCCGTGCGGCAAAGTGCGCCTTTGATCTAACCAAAAACATCGCGCTGCTTGATATGCCTATCGTGTTTAGTTCGTACGAAGGCGAGATAAATCGCTGTTTTGAGTTGCAAAACACGCTAGCTCACGGCGAGCTCATCTCGCCGACCTCGTTTTCGCTCTCGGTTCACAACGCACTTTCCTCGCTTTTAGCGATAAATTTTAAAAATCGCAGCGAAATCTCCGCCGTTTCGGCATACGCGCCGCTAGAGTACGCTTTACTGCAGGCGCATCTGATGCTAAAAAGCGGAGCCAAAAACGCTCTGGTTTTAGCCTATCACGAGAGCATTTCGCAGGAGTATTTTGACGAGTCTGCGCCCTCTTGTATGGTTTGTTTGCTAGTTAGCGAGGGTGAAAATTTGAGCCTATCGCAAAGCGAAATTAGCAGCAAAACGGATGAAAATTTGCTCGTTAAATTCCTACAAAATTTTGATCCGAAGCAAAAATGCTCCTGGCAAAGCGCGGATAAAAACTCCGCTTGGCGGTGGGATTATGAGCCCTCGTCACTGGTTTAAGATTTTTATCGTAGGGGCGAATTTTGCGCTATTTGGACTCATTTGCGCGCTTGGAAATTTGATCTTTGTTCCGGTTGCGCTTCTTGGGCTTTATAAATTTAAATTTGTCAGAAATTTTTGCCGCGATTTGGTGCGTTTGGCTTGGAGATTTTTTATATTTTCTACTCAAATTTGCGGCTATCAGCGCACCAAATTTGACCTTCCTTTGGGGCTTGGCTCCGCCTCGCAGATAATCATCGCAAATCACCCTTCGCTTTTAGACGTCGTGTTTTTGATAGCACTCATCCGCCGCGCAAACTGCGTGGTAAAAGGGGGCCTTGGTAAAAATATTTTCTTAGCTCCCGCGATAAAATCCTGCGGCTACATCCTAAACACGGCAAACGAGGAGCTCTTGCAAAAAAGCGCGGATGCCTTAAAAAGCGGCGAGAGTTTGATAATATTTCCTGAGGGCACGCGCACGGCTGGCGAGATAGTCTTTCACAAAGCGGCCGCCTATATCGCGGTAAATGCGGCAAAACAGCTAGTCGCCGTCGCCATCAAAATGGATCCGCCCAGCCTCAAAAAACACGAGCCTTGGTACAAAACCCCGAGCGTTATGATAAAATACGAGTTCAAAGAGCTTTTTAGGCTAAATTTGGACGGGTTTTGCGCGGATAGGCCAAATCCTATCAGGGCTAGAGAGCTGCACGCTTTTATCAGCGAAAATTATACAAAGGAGTTTAAACAATGAACGAACTAATAGAGGAGATAAAAGAGCTCATCATAAAGAGCTTAAATTTAGAGGATATGAAACCGAGCGATATCGACGAAAACGCACCGCTTTTTAACGAAGGGCTAGGACTCGATAGCGTCGATGCGCTAGAGCTCGGCCTTGCGGTGCAAAAGAGCTACGGCCTAGTGCTTGATTCTAAAACCGCAAATTTAAAAGAGATTTTTTACAGCGTAAAAAGCCTCGCGCAATACATCTTTGAAAACAGGAAATAACGATGAAACAGGAAGAAATTTTTGAGATTTTAAAGTCAGCGCTCGTGCAGCTTTTTGAGATCGACGAGGCCAAAATCACGCCGCAAACGCGCATTTATGAAGATTTGCAGATAGATAGCATCGACGCGATCGATCTTATAGATCACATCAAGCGCAAAACAGGCCACCGATTGATGCCTGAAGACTTTAAAAACGTAAAAACGCTCGAAGACATCGTAAACGCGGTGGCTAAAAAATTTGACGAGCAAGCTTAAAATCGTCCTAAGCGTAGTTAGCGTCATCTACCCGTTCGCATTATTTTTCGCGGGCGATTTTGCCTTTTGGGTCGTTTGGGCGCTTGCTGTGCTGTGGATAGCTCGCGGGGCGTATTCAAGCGGTTTTGAGAGAAGGCTTAGTATCGCGGCCGCCGTTTTTTTCATAGTTTGTATGATTTTTAGGGGCGGATTTTTGGCGTACCTTTACCCTGTTTTGGTGAGTTTGGCGTTTTTAGCTTTTTTTGCTTTTAGCCTAAAAAACGAAGCCGTCATCACCAAAATCGCAAGACTAAAAGAGCCTGATTTGGATGAAAAAGGCGTGATCTATACGCGAAATTTGACCAAAATTTGGTGCGCTTTTTTTATTTTTAACGCCGCCATATCGCTCGCGCTAGCCTTGATGGAAGATAAATTTTACTGGAGCGTTTATAGCGGCGCAGTCTCTTACGCGCTGATGGGGGCGCTATTTTTCGGGGAAATTTTATTTAGAAAGAGATTTATAAAAAATAATGAGCTTTGAGGAAAATTTAAAAAAATTTAGATTTACGGACGACTCGCGCGACGTATTTGACGCGTGTCTTAGATTTGCCGCGTTTTTAGAAAAAAACGGCATAAAAGAGCTGCAAATTTACATTGACGACGCGTTTAAATTTTACGCCGCATTTTTCGGCTCGCTTTTGGCGGGTGCTGCGCCTTACGTGCTGGCAAAGCCGATCTATGAGCCAAATTTGACCGCCGTAAATGACGAAAATTTTTTAAATTTCCTTGCAAATGAGCCCTCAAAGAAGCTTAAATTTGATCCGCAGGCTAAATTTTATCTGCAGACTTCAGGCTCAAGCGGCAAAAGCAAGATGATAGAAAAAACGCTCGCGCAGATGATAAAAGAGGGCGAGTATCTAGCGGGCGAGCTAAATTTTAGTAGTCAAAATACCTTTTTTTCGAGCGTTTCGCACAGGCATATGTTTGGGCTAACGTTTAAGGTCTTTTTGCCACTGGTGCTGGGCGCGCGCGTCATCGCGGACGAGTTAAACTATCCTGAGGCGATTTTGGGTTTGGAGCTTGCAAATCATGTATTTATCGCTAGTCCGGTGCTACTTAGGACCCTAACTCAAAGCCTCGCCGCAATCGCGCTAAAAGGCTTAAGAGGGATCGTAAGCGCTGGTTCTCCGCTAAAAAAGGAGCTAAGGGGCGAACTAGGCCGAATCTGCGACGCACGGATCATCGAAATCTACGGCAGCACGGAAACTGGCATAGTGGCAAAAGACTGCGGCGGCGGGCTTAGGCTATTTGGCGCGGTGAACGCGGGGCTAGACGATAGAGGCGCGCTAAACGTGAGCTCGCCTTGGTGTGAGTTTTTTCAGACTAACGACGCGGCTAGCATCGATGAGGGACGCCTCGCGCTACAAGGCAGGATAGACCGCATCGTCAAGCTAAACGACAAGCGTGTGAGCCTAGAGAGCATCGAGGCAAAGCTACTAGAAAGCGGCTTGCTCGCGGACTGCTACTGCGCGCCGCATCCGAAATTTAAACGTATCGCCGCGCTTTTGGAGCTAAACGGCGAAGGGCTTAAAAAATTTAGAAAAATCGGCAAAAAAGGCGTGGTAGCCGAGTTAAAAGAGCTTTTGAAGCTCGAGTTTAAAAACAGCGTCCGATACTTTAAAATCGTGGAAAAAATGCCGCGAAATCAGCAGGGCAAATTTGAAAAAAGCGAATTTGAAAACGCGCTATTTGCTAGCCCTAAACCAGTTTGGAACGGCGGGGTGGTAAACGAAGCGGGCGAAATTTGCGGCGGTCAAATTTGCCAAAACGGCCAAAATTTAGAGAGCGGTTTAAGCTTCGACGCAAATTCTAGCTGTGTTAAATTTGACACAAGTGGCGAGCGTCTTGACGGCGCGCAAAATTACGAATTTAGCGCTATCATGCACGCAGGGCTTGAGATTTTTGAAAGCCATTTTCCAAATTTACCGCTACTGCCCGGATTTATGCAGCTTGACTACGTCTTTGAGCTAGCTAGCGGCGTAGGTATCGACGTTAGCGGCGCCGGTACGGTGGAAAATCTAAAATTTATGAAGTTTG
>CAURKE010000061.1:0-5635 GCA_963525055.1 uncultured Campylobacter sp.
AACGCGCCAAAGAGTATCTAAAAAGCGGCGACGTCTTTCAAGTCGTGCTAAGCGAGCAGCTAAAACTAGCCTCGGATATGGATAGCCTTGACTTCTACCGAGCCTTAAGCGAGGCAAACCCGAGCCCTTATATGTTTCACTTTCCGACCCCGTACGGCGACGTCGCGGGCTCTAGCCCCGAGCTAGTCTGCGAGATCAAAGAGGGCAAGATCTACGTCGCGCCTATCGCAGGCACTCGCGGACGCGGCAGGGACGCGATAGAGGATGCCGCGCTCGAGCGCGAACTGCTAAGCGACGAAAAGGAGCTAGCCGAGCACAAAATGCTCATCGACCTTGCCCGCAACGACATCGGCCGCGTTAGCAAGCCAAAAAGCGTCGCGGTCAAAAACGTCATGCGTATCGTACGATACGAGAACGTGATGCATATCGTAAGCGACGTCTACGGCGCAAAGGCGGACGATCTGGACGCATTTGACGCGGTCGGCAGTATCTTTCCCGCAGGTACGCTCAGCGGTACGCCCAAAATCCGCGCCATGGAGATCATCGCCGAGCTTGAGCCCTATAGGCGCAACGCATACGGCGGCGGCATCGGATTTTTCCACTTTAACGGCGACGCGCAAATGGCGATTTTGATTAGAAGTGCGATATTTGCGCGTAAATTTAGCGGTAAATTTGATGCTAGCAGGCACGACCCGCACCTTGACGGCGCAAACGAGTCAAATTTAAAAAGCGGCGAGCTTGGTGGAAATTTCGCCAAAATTTTCGTACAAGCCGGAGCGGGCATCGTGATAGATAGCGTTCCGGAATACGAATATAAAGAGATTTGCAAAAAACGCGCTTCGGTGCTAAATGTTTTTGCAAAAAACGCAAGGGAAATTTGAGAAATACAAATTTGGGCTTTTAAGTAAAAGGGGTGGGGGCTTGAATTGCGCTCTGCTGGCAGTTGCGAGGCAAAGCCGAAGCAAAAGAGCTCCCTTCCCCCTTAACGATCCCCCAACCCCTACGACGTGAGAGGTGGCGACACAGCTTTGCTGGCGCAAAGCGTCGCAAATTTAAATTTAGCATTTTCAAGGTACGGGTCTCGGTGAGTAAAATTTAAAGCTAGAATTTACAAATTTGACTCCAAAATTTAACGTAAAACGCGAAGTATTTTTGCGTTTAGACGAGACGGATTTAAATTTTACGATGGGAGCTGCCCAGTCGGTAGTGACCGAGTAAAATTTAAATCCAACGAAGTATAAACCAAAAAGACGAGCAAACAAGAAAAGGATAAAAATGGCAAAGAAAGCGGTTTGCATAATGAGCGGCGGCATGGACAGCACGCTGTGTGCCGTCCATGCCAAACGCGCAGGCTACGAGATCATCGCGCTACATTTTGACTACGGGCAGCGCACGATGAAGCGCGAAAAGCTGGCGTTTGAGCAGATCTGCGAGCGTATCGGCGCGCTAAAAAAGGTAAATTTAGACGCTAGTTTTATAGCAAGCATCGGCGGCAACGCACTAACGGACGAGAGCCTAGCCATCCGCAAAGACGGCGCCAAGCCCGACACCCCTAGCACCTACGTGCCGTTTCGCAACGGCATCTTTATCTCTATCGCTGCCGCGCTAGCCGAAAAAGAAGGCGCGCAGGCGCTATACATCGGCATCGTCGAGGAGGACGGCTCGGGCTACCCCGACTGCACGGCGGATTTTATCGGCAAGATAGAAAGCGCCGTAAACGCCGGCACCTCAAAGGACTTTAGCCTGCGCATCGTCACTCCTCTAGTAAATTTAAGCAAAGCTGACATCGTGCGAAAGTCGCTCGAGGCGGGCTCGCCGCTGGAGCTAACGTGGAGCTGCTACGAGCGCGAGGACGAGGCGTGCGGAGAGTGCGATAGCTGCCGCCTAAGACTGCGAGGATTTGAGCTAGCAGGCGAAAAAGATAGGATAAAATACGTAAATTTAAAATAAAATTTCTAAAAATCGGCATGGACCCGTCCACAAATTTAGCACAAAATAAAATTTATCCGCCAAAATGCTACGAACGCTCTACCGCTGTTTTTTTTGCAAATTTGATCGCGGCGGCTGGTTTGTAGATTTTTGAATGACGGGAAATTGCGGTAAGATCAGCCTTTGCGGACGGTAAAATAACAAAAATGCCCTCTTTTAAAATTTAACTGCGTCTTCGCCGCCGCGCCAACCGCCCACTAAAAGCCTGTGGCACGCTTTGTAGGAATTTTTATCCGTCAAATTTAACGGCAAATTTGAGACTATAAAACGTATGATTTTAAGAATTGAGTTAAATTTGCAGTAGATAAAGGCATCAAGCTCGGCGCCAAATTTAAGCTTTTTATAAAATTTCGCCAAACAAATCAGGCTCGGGTGCGGCCAAATTTAGCATCGCCTCAAGCTCCTCTTTTTGGCATTTAACCAGCGCGTAGTGAAAATTTGAAAGATTTTTTAGCTCGGCAAGCTCCTTAAATCTCATCGTAACCGCCGCGCTTCCAGCAAAATCTTCAGGCGCGCAAATCTCGATGCCGCCGCTAAAATTTCGCGCTAAAAATGCCGCCTCCATATCAAAAAGCTCATCATCGCTCTCTGCGATAAGGGCCTGAGAGCTCGCACCAAAAGGCACGACGCGAAAATTTTTATTTATAAAAACTGGCTCGAAATGCCCCAAATTTCGCGTATCGCCGAGCTTAAAAGAAAAGCCCGCGCGGATCAGATACTTCAAAAGTCCGCAAAGATAGTGCGTGAAAACTTTAGGAAAATTTAAGTTTGAATAGTAAACGCCATCGCAAATGACGCTAGAGGCAAACAGCGAGCCGCCCTGCGCGCAAACCGCGTCCACGTCGCTAAAGACTGTGTCGTAAAGCGGCGCGATCTTGGATAAAATTTTAAGATCGTCTGTAAAAAACAGATCCCCCGCGCCCGCTTTCATTATCTTTATAAAAAGTCGCGTCGCATCCTCGGGTAGTAAGCTAGCTGCGTTGCCGTCAGCGTTTTTGCCTAGGCTCATACGCGCGAGCAAGGCCTTTTGCACGGGATTAACGGAACAAAATTTGAGATTTTTGTAGCTGGCCTCAAAGCGCATCAGCCGCATGAGCGCAGCGCTCAGGCTATCGACCTTGATAAAAGCGACTTCGGGATCTATAACTTCGCATCTTTGCTCGACGAGCACGGCATAGGCGCCGTTTGCGACAGCTGCGGCTATCTCGTCCGCGCCTGCGCCAAGCCCGATGTAGGCGTAGCCTTGGCGCACGTTTTTACTCTCAAACGCAAAGCCCTCCACGGCGCTGACGCTTGGTTTATTTAGCGCTTCGCCGTTGATGAGGCGCCTTAGGTTTTCGATATTCACGCCGTTTTAGCCTATTTCTGATCCGTTTTTGACTGCAGCCATCGGCGCGATGAGGCACAGCGATCCGTCCTCTGCGCTAAGGATCATGCCCTCTGATATATGCCCGAAAATTTTAGCAGGCTTTAGATTTGCCAGCACGCAGACTTGTTTGCCGACGAGGCCCTCAGGAGCGTAAAATTTGGCGATCCCCGATAAAATTTGACGCGGTTGCTCTTCACCCAGATCGATCTTAAATTTAAGCAACTTCTCGCTACCTTCGATATTTGAGCACTCAAGCACGGTGCCTACTTTTATGACGCATTTTTTAAAGTCGTCGATTTTTATTTTCGCGTCCGATTTTTCTTGCGGCGCGGCGGCGGTTTTAGCTGGTTCGCTTACGCTCGGCACCGCAGTCGCCATCAGCTCTTTTTCTATTTTCGGGAAAAGCGGCTGCGTTTTTTGCGCTTTAAAGTCCAAAATTTCGTTGTTTAAGATGATCTTTTCATAAGTTGCCGTCGAGATCTCAAAGCCTAGCGTCTGCGCGATCTTTTCGCAGGTCCTTGGCATCGCGGGGCTTAGCAGGACGGCCACGCGAGCCAGCAGGTTAGCGCATAGCGATACGAGCGCGTTTGCCTCATCTTTTTTGCCGTTTTTCATTAGATTCCACGGCTCAAATTTAGCTATGCTCGCGTTAGCAAGCGTTAGCGCCTTAAATAGCTCCTCGAGGTAGCGATTCGTGGCGAAACTCTCTAAATTTTTGATAGCGTTTTGCAGGTATTCGTTACCGCTATCTAAAACCTCGCCGTAAAATTTGCGTAAATTTTCGCCCTTTATCTCAAAGTCCGAGTACTTTTCGCTCATGCCCACTATGCGGCTTAAAAGATTACCCAGATCGTTGCTAAGCTCGGAGTTTATACGCTCGATCATCGCCTTTTGCGAAAAGTCGCCGTCCTGCCCAAACGGCACTTCGCGTAGCATAAAGTAGCGGAAATTTTCCAGTCCGTACGCGTCTGCGACCTCGCTTGGATTGATGACGTTGCCTTTGCTTTTACTCATTTTTTCGCCGTCTCTCGTCCACCAGCCGTGAGCGGCGACGCAGCGAGGCAGCGGCAGGTCAAGGCTCATCAAAAACGCCGGCCAGTAAACTGCGTGAAAGCGCAAAATATCCTTACCCACGATATGCGTAGCGCCTTTCCAGTAGTTCATCTTGTCATCGCCGCGCGTGTAGCCAAGCGTGCTAAGGTAGTTGATGAGCGCATCCAGCCAGACGTACATAACGTGTCTTGGTTCGTTTAAACTCGCAGGCAGCTTAATGCCCCACTCAAAGCTCGTGCGCGTGATCGAGAGGTCGCGCAGGCCGCCTTTTACGAAGCTCACGACCTCGTTTTTCTTGCCGCGCGGCACGATACAGTCCTCGTTCTCCTCATACCACTTTAGCAGCGCGTCTTGGTATTTTGATAGTTTGAAAAAATAGCTCTCCTCTTTTACCAGATTCGTCGGCCTGCCGCAGTCCGGACACCTCTCGTCCTCCAAAAGCTGAGTCTGCGTGAAAAAACTCTCACAGCTAACGCAGTAGTACCCCTCGTACTCGCCCTTGTAGATGTCGCCTTTTTGATACATTTTTTCGAATGCGTTTTGCGCCGTGAGCTTGTGATAGTCGTCGGTCGTACGGATAAAATGATCGTAGCTAATCTCAAATTTATCCCACAGCTCCCTAAATTTCACGCTTATCTCATCGGCATAGGCTTGCGGCGTGTAGCCCTTTTTTGCGGCGGCTTGTTCGATCTTTTGCCCGTGCTCATCGGTACCAGTCATAAAGTACGTATCGTCGCCCTTTAGCCTCGCAAATCTCGCTACCGTATCCGCGATCACGGTCGTATAGGCGTGTCCGATGTGCGGCACGTCGTTTACGTAATAAATCGGAGTCGTAATATAAGTCGTGTTCATATCTTTCCTTTTTAAATTTAAAAATCAAATCCGCCGCCGTCGCCTTTAGACATCGAGCTATATACGGCATCTACGTAGTTTTTGCGGGTTTTGCACTCAAACATCGCCTCGCAGGCAAAGCACGAATTTAGCCCTTTTTCGCGCTGACAGGCTTGTAAAATTTCTCTTTGGCGATCAAGCTCCAGCTCAAATTCGTCTTTTTGAGCTGCGTCCACTGCGTGCTCGCTCATTTCGCGCTTCCGTAAAATTTATGCAGTAAATTTATCTCGTCTTTGGAGCCGAAAAAGCAAGGCGTGGTTTGGTGGATTTTTTCCACTTTCATATCAAAAAGCGTCGCCGAGTATCCGTCGCTAGTCGCACCGCCCGCGCGCT
>CAURKE010000062.1:0-5439 GCA_963525055.1 uncultured Campylobacter sp.
CTCGCTACTCATAATAAAAAGACTTTACGGGCGCGAAATTTAGCCCCGCCTCTTTGCACAGCGCATAAAAATCAACCTCGCCGCCGCGAGATTTAAACTCAAAATAGCATTCGTAAAGCTTTACAAAGTATTCAAACTCTAAGTTTAGCCGCCGCTTATCTCGTGTTTTTCTCTTACGTCGCGAGCTTCGCTGGTTAGTTGCTCATAGTATGAGCGCTCGATCAGGCAACCCTCAGGAAAGTGGTGCGCACCCCAGTATAGCGCGTCTAGTAGCATACAAAAGTATAGCCCCACGGTTCGTGCGTCGCAGCGCTCATGGCGGTATGCACGGCGCAAAAGCTCATTCCTATCAAGCTCCCGCGAGCCGCGCGCAGATCTGATACGCCCAGCGCAGATGCGGCATCTCGCCTGCGTCGCAGCGACCTTTTAGATACTCGCCGACTAGCTCTCCTAGCTCAAATGGCAGTTCGCCGTTACCGCGGTTTTTTTAGATTTTTTAGCTCGCTTTTATTTTCGTCTAAAATTTCGCGGCGAAGTTCACCTAGTGCACAGTCACGCTACGTCTGGCTAAATTCGTTTTTAAATTTACTAACGGTGCCCTTTAGATGCTCGTTTGCCCGCTTTTTAGCCCGGCATCATAGAGCCTTAGGTATTCGCAGAGCTCAAATTTTAGCCAGCCAAAAGCGTCCGTTTGCATTTAGTTCCTTTAGAAGCGTAAATTTAGCGAGTAAAAACAACAACCTTGCCGCGCTCAAACGCGACCTGCCGCCCCCCCCATAGATACAACCGACGCTTGCCCATAAATTTGAGCCAAATTTTACAAAATATCCCTCTGCCCTTTTGCATTCATCGGACTTAGCACGCCCATTTGCTCCATCTGTTCGATGATCGTAGCGGCGCGGTTATAGCCGATTTTTAGGCGGCGTTGTAGATAGCTGATCGAGGTTTTTTGCTCGCTCAACACGATCTCTTTGGCCTCTTCATATAGCTCGTCTAGCTCGCCCGCTACGGCGCCGGAGCCTGCGCCCGCACCGCCGCTAGCGCCATCCTCGGCTAAAAATCTCTCGTCGTAGACCACTTCTTGCTGCGCTTTTAGGAAATTTACGATAGTGTCGATCTCTTTTTCGCTAGCAAACGGCGCATGCAGCCTGATGACGCCCGGGCTGCCCGGAGGAGTAAATAGCATATCGCCGCGTCCTAGCAGGCTCTCCGCACCCATTTGATCCAGGATCACCTTGCTGTCGATGCGTTGACCGACGCGGTAGCTGATGCGGCTAGGCAGATTTGCTTTGATTAGCCCCGTCACGACGTCTACGCTCGGGCGCTGGGTGGCTACGATGAGGTGTATGCCGCTGGCCCTAGCCATCTGAGCTAGGCGCCCGATATATAGCTCTACGTCCTTGCCGCTAGTCATCATGAGATCGGCTAGCTCGTCGATGATCACGACGATATACGGGAACTGCTCTCCGCCCTCCTCTTTCATTTTTTCGTTGTAGCTTTCGATGTTTTTGGTGCGCGTGCGGCTCATGATCTGGTTGCGGCGCTCCATCTCGGCGACCATATTTGATAGCGCGGTGATGGCCTGCTTGGCCTGCGTGATAACCGGAGTTAGCAGGTGTGGGATGTCGTTATAGATGCTAAACTCAAGCATCTTAGGATCTATCATCATCAGGCGCAGCGTCTGCGGACTGTTGCGATATAGCAGGCTTAGCAGCATCGCGTTTATACCCACGCTCTTGCCAGATCCCGTCGTGCCCGCGATTAGCAGGTGAGGCAGCTTTTTTAGATCGGTGACAAAGGGCGCACCGACGATATCCTTGCCTAGCGCGATAGTTAGCGGACTGCTCGAGTTTTTAAAAACTTCGCTATCTAAAATTTCTTTTAGATATACGGTCTCGATATTTTTATTCGGAACCTCGATACCCACGACGTCTTTGCCGGGTATCGGAGCCTGGATGCGGATAGTCTGCGCGCGTAGAGCCATAGCTAGATCGTCTTGCAGGGTTAAGATTTTACTCACCTTGATGTGCGGCGCCTGACGAAACTCAAACGTCGTAACGATCGGCCCCGTGTAGGTGCGTACGACATCGCCGTCTATTTTAAATTTGCGCAGTTTATCGAGTAGATCGGAGATCTTTTGATCGATCTCGGCTTCATTTACGCTGTTTGATCTCTTAGGTGGATCGGCTAAAAATTTAAGCGGCGGCAACGCAAAATCCTTAGGTTTTTCGACCTTGCCTTTTTCCATTTGTTCGAGTAGTTTTTTGTTTTCGGCGACTTCGTTTAGTATCTCGACGCCGTTTATCGTGACCGTGTTTTTTTCTTCTAAATTTAACTCGACCTCATCCTGCGCTTCGTATTCGCCATCCTGCTCATCTTCGCCGCCCGGCTTTTCGCCGTCTTCCTCGCTCAAATTTGACTCGCTTTGAGCTTTAGGCTTTTTGTTTTGTCTTTGTTTTTTTTGTGATTTTTGCTCAAATTTATCGCCGTTTTCAAAATTTTCATCCTTGGCCGTCGGCTCGACGAAGGCCTTTTTTACGATAGCTAGGATATTATCCTGCGCGATGAGACCAAAGCTCAGCACGAAAAGCATCACGATAAAGACCCACATACCTATCACGCCCGCGACGTCTTTTAGCGCATCATTTATGCTGTTTGCGACCAGTCCGCCGTAGCTAGTGTCCACGCCTGATTGAAACATCAAAAACGCCAAAAACAGTAGCGCCGCTCCAAGCGCGGTCTGGGCAAATTCGGCGTTAAAGCCGTTAAAGTATTTGTAAATATAATACGCGAAAAATATAAAAACAAAAGGGTAAACGTAAGCGATAAAGCCGAAAAGCTTGAAATTCCAAAGTCCTATCGCGTTGCCGAAGCTACCGACGAAATTTGCCGCTGGTGCGATGGTGGCAATCCCGAAAAATATCAAAAAACAAACGACTACTACTAAAACCGATTCTCTTAAAATGGTGCGTCCTTTTAAATTAAGTAAATTTAAATTTGCGGGAGAGCGAATTTTAGAGCCGAATTTATCAAATTTGGCCCCATTTTCGCTCCGCCTGCTTTGATAACGAAACTTTAATAAAACGGTAGATTATAGCGAGTTTTTACATATAGTTTAATAACGAGAGCTGATTTATCTTCGCAACGGACTGCAACATCGCCTGATACGACATCATTTTTTGCATGAGATTCATATAGGTCTCGCCGTAGTCGGCATTTGTGATGTCGGCTTTGACGGTTTTTACGTTTACTTCCATGATACTAGCGCGAATGTTGGTGTCCGCTAGCGCCGCGCTTTGAGCGCCTACCTTAGTGTGGATTTTACTCACGTGATCTGCGATGTGGTCTATCCTCTCGATCGCGCCTTGGATGCCTGAGTTTCGCGGATGCTCGCCCTCGCTATCGGCGCGGTACTGACCGCTCCTAACGGCCTCTATCATCCTATCTAAGTCATCAAAAATATCCACGCTCGGGCTATCTATCTCAACGCCGTTGTTTGCCGAAAAGCTCCACAGCGGGCCGTCTCCTTGCGTAGTCGCAGGAGTCGTGCCGGTGCTATCTCCGTAAAATTGATCGGAATTTGCCTCGTCGTAAATTCCGACTTTTATCGGAGTAACGGCGTTTTGCTTGTCGGTTACTTTTATTCGGCCCCTATGATCCATATTTGCCTCGACGCTACCTTGAGAGTTTGCGATGGCTTGCTTATAGGCGACATAGTCGGCTTGCGTATTGCCGCCGGCGCCTGTAGGGACGCTATCGCTAGCGACCATGCCTATGATATCGTTTAGCTGCCTAAAGGTCATATTTTTTGACTGGGTAGTTCTGCCCTCGGTAGTCGGCGGGTTTGTAGTGTCGTTATAAAAGCTATCCCAAACCTCGGTCGTATATGTGGTGCCGTCAGGCCTTGTTATATTTACCCGCGCGTTGCCTGAGGTCGCAGGCGGTACGGCGGTACCAAAAAGCACGTCAACCTTATAATCTCCGCCGCTTTTAGATTTGATCTGCATTTTTAGGGCTTGGTCGTTTATATCGTATTTGTCTCTTTCGCCAGGATATAGCTCTTTTGAGGCCACGACTTGACTTAATGTCGTGTTATCGTCGGCAAATTTACCGCTGCCGCGTTCTACTTGCGATACGGTTCCTACTAGATTTCTACCCTCTTGTTTAAAGTTTATTTTGTCGTAGTCATAGGCATTTGTAGCGTTTCCAGCCAGATCTTCGTATTTGCTTTTTACAAATTCCGTGATTTCATAGTCGTCGGGGTTTGCTCGCACCATAGCTTCGAGTGAGTTTGCGCCGCTAGTTAGGCTATCTAGCGTGTCAAACGCGCTAGAAGCTCCTGCCATACCGCCTGCTAGAGCGCCGGCGTTTGCCACCTTTTTCGTCGCCGCTATCATATGAAAATCAATAACCTGATTGCCTTTACTTAGATCTTTTACGTTGATTTGGCCTTGGTTGTTTATCGTTACTTCGACGACTTTATTGGTCGGAGTGTTGCCGTATTCGGTGCCGATTTTTTCTAGCAGATCGTTTATCGAGGCGTCCGACGTCATCTTAAATTTGCTCGTAAAGCTCGTACCGTTTGGCTTTTTACCCTGCAAGAAAAACGTCGTATCTTGAAACCGCCTCACGCCCGTACCCGTGAAATCTTGATTAGTCAGCGTTTTTTCGTCTTTTACGTATTTAAAACCGATTAGATCGCGCATTTTATGTTCGCTACCAATATAAACGGTCTTATTTCTGTCGTCTAAATTTTGCGCTTTTAGCATCGTGTTGGAGGTTACTTTTTTATTATAATCGCCGTCCTTGCCCAAAAATAGCTCCTGCCCGTTTTGGTTGTAAGTCAAATTTACCTGAGCTCCGCCTACCGTTTTCATCGCTTGCGCATTACCATAATACTCGTTCGTGTCGCCGTTTACAGGCTTTGTATTTATTGCGCTTCCGGAAAATAAAAACTGCCCGTTGATCGAGGTGTTTGCGATGTTTACTAGGTGGTTTTTTATGCCTTGAAGGTCGTTTGCGATGGCTTCGCGCGAGGTTTTAGAGTGGATTTCGTTTGCGCCTTGAACCAGCTTTGTTTTAAAACTCTCAAGCTGCTGCTTAAATTCACCCAAAGCCTTGTCGGTATTTTTTGAAAAGTGCTGCGCTTTTGAAGTCGCCGTTTGCACCTGCTCAAGCGTCGCAACCTCGTAATCAAGCCTCATGCCGTCGTTATAGACGCTGCTGTCCTCGAAAGAATTTTGGATTTTTAGACCGGTTGACATTTGGTTATTTAGCTTGTAAAGCGCTTTCATATTGGTCTGATAGTCGTAGTTGTTCATAAATTTCATCAACTGATTCGTCATTCTCATTGAGTTTTTCCTTAAATTTAATCAAGCTCTTATAAGCAAATAAAGTTCCACTCGCTATATCGTCAAATTTCAAAATTTATTTAGTTTT
>CAURKE010000063.1:0-5380 GCA_963525055.1 uncultured Campylobacter sp.
AAACTCGCAGGCTAAGCTCGCTAGGGCTCTCGTCGTAGTCCCAAATTTGAGAATAAATCTCGTCTCTACTTAAAAATTTATCCTGATTTTTTAGCAAAAGCGCGAGCAACCTAGACTGCTTTTTAGGCATTGATACTGCCTTGCCGCCCCGAAACAGCAAGCCCTGATTCATATCAAAGCCCAATTTTTCGCCCAGATTTACCAGTTCATTTTTGTTATGCACAAAGGTGCGTTTTAGCAAATTTTGTACGCGCAGATGCAACTCTTTTAACTCAAACGGCTTTTTGATGTAGTCGTCGCAGCCGCTAGTAAAGCCGGTTTGCACGTCATCGAGCGTATTTAGCGAGGTCGTAAATATACAAGGCGTGTTTTTGCCAGCGTTTCGCAGCTCCCCAAGTAGCGCAAAGCCGCTGCCGCCGATGATCTTGACGTCAAATATCCAAAGATCAAAGTTGCTCTCGTAGGCCAAATTTAACGCGTCGTCATAGCTTTTCGCACCCACAGTCTCGTAGCCCTGAGCCTCCAGATACGCGCGCATCATCTCAAGCAGCATATTTTCGTCCTCGACGATCAAAATTTTACTCATTTTTGCTCCGTTTTCGTTTATTTTTGTCGTTTTACGGCGTTTTATCCGCTTGATTTTCGGGTTTTATTTATCCTGATTGCAAGGCTCGTTTTCATCCGAGATTTTCAAAGAGCGCTCAAATTTCGCTACAAATAAATCCTGCGTAAATTTATCAAATTTCATCTAAATTCCAGGGTAAAATTTGATAAATTTACGTCGTCGCCAAAGTGCTTAAATTTGTAAGAAGCGGGGCAAATTCTCGCGCAAATTTAAACTAAAATTCGCCCCGCAAAAAGCCAAATTTACTCTTTATTTTGCGGCATATGCGGCCCTTTGCCGTCTTTATCTTTTATAAAACCGCCCTTAAAATCGCGCTTAAATTTCTTGTGAAAATCATCGTCGTCATCACCGTCTTTTAGCTCGATATCAAGCTTTTTTGCCTCCGCCACGCTTAGCGCACCCACTTGGTCGTTGTAGCCGTTTCTAAACTCGCGCATAAACCGCTCTCTATCGGCGATACTCATAGCCTCAAGCTTCTTTCTTATCTCAGTTTTTAGCCCGCGTTTGGCCTCTTTGGCTTCAAATTTTAGCTTACCCGCGCGTTTGTCTATCTCGAACGCCACTTCGCTAAGCGTCTTAGCATCGGCGTTTGCGACCATTTTATAAAGCTCGTCGTTCGTGCTATTTTCAAGCGACGCGGCAAAAAGCCCGCCCGCAACCAACATACTAATCAAAACTACTTTTTTCATTATTCTCTCCTTTTAAAAGATGAGCGAAGTTTAAAGAAAAGTCGTGAAAAAAATGTTAATTTAAAATTTCGTTGATTTTTTTGACGAAATTTAGCGGATTTACCTGCACCCCGCCGACGATCACGCCAAAGTGCAGGTGCGGCCCGCTCACTCGCCCGCTAGCGCCGCTAAGCGCGATGATATCGCCTTTTTTGACGCTTTGTCCGACCTTTACGTTTAGCGCGCTTAGATGGTAGTACTGCGTGTAGATACCCTCTCCGTGGTCTATTACCACGGATCCGCCCGCGTAGTATCGATCTTTTGCGATGGCGACTACGCCGTCGTTTGCCGCGATCACGGACGTGCCGACCGCCGCTCTAAAGTCCGTGCCGCCGTGATAGCTCTTTAGGGTGCCGTTAAATACGCGCGCGGTGCCGAACGGACTCGTGACTGCCGAGCTCATCGGCAGGATAAATTTGGAGTTAAATTTTAGCCCGACATTGGCCGTGGCGTAGATTTTATTTGCCTCCTCGCGCTCCTCTTCGATACGCTTTAGCACGTCTTTTGGCGGCGTTACTTTGCTGCCTTTGACGGTTATTTTTTCTTTTTTATATTCGCCCTCTACGATCTTAAAAACTATCGTCTCATCGCCGCTTTTAAGCCCGTTTATTAGCTTGATCTCACCTTTTTGGCGGTATCCCGCGGAAACGACGGCAAATTTTAGTTTTTCATCCCCGGGCACGCTAAGCCAGCGCTTTTTCTTGCCGTCTATACTTAAATTTCCGGCAAATTTAGACTCCACCTGCACTATCTCCACATCGCCGTTTACGATCGTCTGAGTTTGGCTCGGCGCGCCGCCCTGCCCTTTTGCGCTCAAATTTAAACAAATCAAAACGGCTAAAATAATTTTTTTCATTTACATCCTTTACGTAACTTTAACGAATAATTTTTAAATTTAATAAAAAAATACTATAATAGCGGGTAAATTTTACGAAAAAGGAAACAAAATGCGAAATTTTTTCAAACTGGCGCTTTGCCTCATGTTGCTATCCGGTGCTGCCTTTGCCGAGCTCACGCAAAATCAAAGGGTAAAAACGGCACTCAATATCCTAGATACGTTTGGACAAGATAACGAAAAACTTGCCGAAAAAAATAGAAAAATCAACCTAAAAGACGTCAAGGGCATCGTAATCATCCCGGATCTCGTTAAGAGCGGGTTTATAATCAGCGGACACAACGGAAGCGGTATTTTCGTGGCTAAAAACGATGATAACGAGTGGAGCAGTCCGATATTCGTGGATTTTAGAGGCGGCGGCATAGGCGCGCAAGCAGGCTACCAATCAAGCGATTTAATAATACTTTTTAAATCAAGCAGATCTTACGACGGTTTAGTAAACGGTAAAGGCACCCTAGATATCAGCGTTGATGCCGCTATAATGGGAGTCGGCGAAAAAGCAGCCGCGATGACTGATCTACCTGAGATTTCAGCATTTGGCGTATCAAAATCAAAAGAGAGAGGAATATTTTTCGGCGTTAGCCTAAACGCGTCAAATTTGGTTATAAATATGCAAGATACCAACGATTACTACGAAAGAATGTATGCGATCGAAGATATCTACAATAACTCTCCGAAAGACTCAAGATACACTAAAAAGTTAAAAGAAATAATAAATAAATATTTTGAAAGCGAAAAATAAGTTTTAAAAACGGTTTGGCCTAGCGGCTAAACCGTATAAAGAGAGACGAATCTTTTTTTATTAATCGGCGAAAACTGCGTCATATATTCAAACGCCTCTTCATAATCTCCGTCGGTATATTTTGCGACCTCTTCGATAAGCTCAAAAAGCTCTTCATCGTCAAGCGATTCAAAATTGCCTCGGTTTTCTAAAACCTCTAGCAAAACCGCCTCAAGCTCTAGTTCGTCGTATGTCATGGCTTCCCTTTTAAAATTTTTGCGGAATTATGCCAAAATAACCTTTATAACCGCTTAGTCAAAATCCCCATTTTTTGAGAATTGGTCTTAAATTTATCGCATTATCAGCTTTTTTTTACTATAATAAAAATTAATTTTAATTGGCTGAAACGGCGGCAAAATGCACACTTTTGATAAATTTTATATGAAATTTTTAGAGCTTTTACGGGATTGCGGATATAAAAATTCCGCCGCAAAAGAGCAAATTTTAAAAATTTTATTTTCAAGCGACGAGCACCTTAGTGCGAGCGAAATACAAAATAAAATCAAAAGCGAATTTAGACGAAACGTGAGCCTCACGGCGATCTATCAGTTTTTAAATTTTTTGCAGGACTTCGGGCTGGTTTTGAGTTTTGAAGAGAACGGGATAAATAGATTCGAGCTAAATTTAAAGTCGCATCACGACCATCTAATCTGCATAAAATGCGGCGCGGTGGAGAGTTTTTTTGATAAAGATATAGAGGAAAAACAAGAGCAAATTTGTTTAAATTTAGGTTTCAAACTCGAGGGGCACGCTATGATTTTATACGGAATTTGTCCAAAGTGCCAAAACAAATAGCCTATTTTGCGCCTCTTTATCAAAAATGATTTGATAACGATATGCAAAAAAGTTTCAGTTAAATTTAAGCGTAGCAAATAGATAATACGCCAAAAAACAAAGGAGAAACATGAGCGCAGCGCCACATATACCATCGGAGTTAGTCTTACGCATAGCTTCGTATTTCACGCCGATCCATCACGTCGCAGGCCGCCTAAGAGTCCGCGTCAGCAGCGACATCAAAAAAGAAGCGGACAGCTTACCGTTAGAAAAAATAGATCAAACGATCAAGCAAATAGACGGCATAAAAAACGTTAAATTTAACAAGCTAATCGGCTCCGCAACGATCGAATACGACCACGAAATTTTCCCGAAAAAGATGTGGGACGATCTGCTAAAAGGCCAAAATTTACACGAAATCTCAGCCCTCATCAACAATCTAGCTCAAAAAGCTACCGGCGGCGCAAGATGAATGAGGAGCTAAAGCAAGCCGCAAATGCGGTGTTTTTACTAGAGTCGCAGGGCATTAAATTTTACGAAAACGTCTGCAAAAAAGATGAAATTTTTGATCAAATTTTAGTAGTTAGACGAAGCGGACTGGAGCTTTTAAAGTCCTACGCAGACCCCGCCGACCCGCAAGTTTTTTGCGCTTTAGCGTGCGAGGATCTTGACGCTTGCTTTATAAAAGCCCTAAACTACGAGCTTGAGCTAAACGCGTTTTATGAAAATTTGACCGACAGCCTGAGCGATGAAAACTTTAAAGACGTCTGCTTTAGGCTCTGGGCTACGTCAAATAACGAATACATCCCGGCTCTAAAAGCAAAACTGGCCCAAATTTTAGCCGTGCAGTTTCAAGGAGCGGATAATGCAAACCAAGAGGAGCAAGCACAAACGGCTCAAAATCCAAGCGAAAATATCTTAAACGCTTTTGATTCGGATAGCTTTAAGCAAATCAGCCAAACGCTAGAGCGCATAGGCTCTGGGCAAGGCAGCAAAGAGGACGCGATCGCGCTTTTAAACAATCCGAATTTTTCATTTTTCGGCGGACTGGCGCTCGGTGGGCTAGCCAGCATGATGCTAAGTAAAAATTTATACAAAAACAAAGATAAAGAATAAAATTTAACATAAAGGATAAAAAATGGCATTACCATTTATCGCAGGAGCAATCTTAGGAGGTTTAGCCGTCGCGGCTTTTAACAACAAAGACAAAATCAAATCAACCCTTGAAACCGGACTAGACAGAGGCAAAGAGTTTGCCGAAAACGCAAAGGAATTTGCCGAGAAAAAAATAGGCGAAGCAAAAGAGTACGCCGAAAAAAAATTTGCTAAAACACGCGAAGAGGCGACCGAAACAAAAAAACGCACAAGACGCACTAGCGCCGAAGTAGCCGCAGAGAAATCTGAAAAAGAAGCCGAGAAAACAAAAGCTAAGAAAAAAAGAGCTCCGAGAGCTAAAAAAGCTCCGGCAAAAGCGGCTCCTGAGACTAAAATTTTAGCCGACGACATCGCAAACGCGCTTGAGCCGAATTTAGAAAAATAATAAAGGTATAGAATGAATTTAACATCAACAACCAGAC
>CAURKE010000064.1:0-5379 GCA_963525055.1 uncultured Campylobacter sp.
ATCAAATTTTAGAACTTTATAAAGAGCAAAAAACTAAAGAAATCGTAGAAGCAAAGGCAAAAGAGTTGCTTGAAAAAGGATTTCAAGGTGCTGATATAGGATTTGTTAGTAGAGATACCGTGAAAGCTGAAGGCGGACTAAGCGAGGGTGAGTTTAATATATTCGTCAATCGCCTTTTTGAAAAAGGTGGCAAAAAGGGCTATGTGTTGCTTGGCGACAAGGCTGTAGTTTACGAGATAACGGAACAAAAACTAACAAACAGTGAAAAAGAAAAAGAATATAAAGAGATAATAACTCAAAATGTAGGTTTCTTAAAAAATAACGAGCTTATTAGGGATTTGAGCGGTGCGCTTTCTAAGCGTTATAAAGTAGAATATTACGTTAGTAAAAAGTAAAATATTTTAAAAAGGTATTGAATTGGGTACTAAAATTTTAGGCATCGACGTAGGTTCCGTTCAAATTTGCGCAGTCATAGGGCAGCATGATGAGACAGGGCTTAAAATAATCGGAATAGGAACCGCAAAAACTCAGGGTATAAAAAAAGGCGTCATAACAAACATCGAACTGGCTTCAAAATCAATAAAAAGCGCTTTAATAGACGCTCAAAGGATAGCCGGCACTCGCTATGAAAAAGTAGTGGTGTCGATCTCGGGAGCTTACACCAAAAGCGTCGAAAGCAACGGCGTAGTAAACGTACCGACATACGAAATCGGCATAAAAGAGATTCACCGCTCAATGTCTGAATCCGAGCGAAGGGCGCAAATCCACAGCGACTACGAGAAGCTGCACATACTTCCTTATAATTTCAAAGTAGATGACCAAGAGCATATAGAAGATCCTTTAGGTATGAACGGAAGTAGGCTCGAGGTGCAAACTCATATCATAATGGCGCAAAAATCATCTCTGAGCAACCTCAGAAAAGCGTTAAATTTAGCTGGAGTCGAGCCTGATAATATCGTGCTTTCGAGCTACGCTTCGGCTATCGCGACGCTAAATCAAGACGAAAAGGATTTAGGCGTAGCATTTATAGACATGGGCGGCGCCACGTGCAATATGCTGGTTCATTCCGGAAATTCGATAAGATATAACGAATTTCTAGGTATCGGCTCGGCAAATATCACAAACGACCTTTCTGCTGCGCTTCATACGCCTATTTTAAAGGCTGAGGAAATAAAGCTAAGCTACGGTTCTCTTATAAATAAAGCAAACGAGTTAGTAGAAATCCCTCCGATAAATGACGACGGAAAGACACAAGAAGTATCTCTTGATGTCATCTCAAACGTAATTTATGCAAGGGCCGAAGAGACGCTTATGATACTAGCCAAGATGCTTGAAGATAGCGGATACAAGGCTTCGATAGCTGCAGGCGTGGTGCTAACCGGCGGCATGACTAAGCTTGAGGGTATCAGAGAGCTTGCTTCGGTTATATTTGACAATATGCCGGTCCGCATAGCAAGGCCGAAAGAGATGGAGGGTCTTTACGAAATTTTAAGAGATCCGGCAAATTCTTGCGCGATCGGACTTTGCATGTATGGCGCAGGCTACTTTACGCCTTACGAGATCGACTCCGAAAAGAAAATGCGCTTTAAAGACGAAGCTATCTTGAGAAATAAAAATTTAAAAAATATAGTAGATGATTCGAAATCTAAAAACAAGGATGATAGTAAAAAGTCCGACGAAAATGGAGAGAAAATTTTCAATGGAACGGTTTTAGACGACAACTATATAGATGATTTAAGAATAGATGATGAAAGAACTTTGCAAGACGAACTAAACGAAGATGAGAGCAAAAAAGAGAAAAAACCAAACGTATTTTCTCAAATTTGGAACAAACTAACACAACTATTTTAAAAGGAGACTGAGTTAAGATGGGTAACTTTATGGTAGAAGAGAAAAAACCTTCATACGGCGCTAAGATAAAAGTAGTGGGCGTAGGCGGCGGCGGCGGTAATATGATCAATCATATCATCAGAGAAAGAGGCGGCGAGATGGACATCGAGCTAATAGTCGCCAACACTGACGTAAAGGCGCTAGATAGCTCTTTGGCATTTACGAAGCTTCAGCTCGGAGAGAAGATCACAAAAGGTCTTGGCGCGGGCATGAATCCAGATATAGGAAGCAAGGCTGCTCAAGAAAGCTACGAGGAGATCAAAACTGCTCTTGAGTATTCAGATATCGTATTTGTGGCTTCTGGTCTTGGCGGCGGTACGGGTACGGGTGCAGCTCCTATCGTAGCGCAAGCTGCAAAAGAGATAGGCGCTTTAACGATAGCAGTCGTAACTATGCCGTTTGATTTCGAGGGTAAAAAGCGCTACAACCTAGCTCTAAAAGGCCTTGACGAGCTCAAAAAAGAGTCTGACTCTATAGTCGTAATACCAAACCAAAGACTAAAAGCGCTTATAGACAAAAAAGCAGGCATCAAAGAAAGTTTTAAAATAGTTGATAATGTTTTAGCTCGTGCCGTTAGCGGCATGTGTACCATCGTACTTGACTCAGGGAATAGCGATATAAACTCCGACTTTGCGGACGTCAAAAAGGTAATGGAGCACCGCGGTATGGCGCTACTTGGCATAGGCGAATCAGAGGGCGAAGGCGCAGCGCAAGAAGCCATCAAAAATGCCATCCAGTCTCCGCTTCTAAGCGACATCACTATAAACGGTGCAGTGGGCGTTCTAGTTCACTTTAAGTACCACCCGGATTCTCCTTTCAGCGACATCGAAGAGGCAATGTGCTTGATACAAAATTCAGTCGACGACGATGCCGATATCATATGGGGCACAACAAGCGACGAAAGCTTTGAGAACAACAGAGTACAGGTTACCATCATCGCAACCGGTTTTCAGGGTAGAGAGGATGAAAATCCTACCGTAGCCGCTCCTGCTCCTGCTACGATAAATTCTAAGAACTCGTTTTTAGATCAAAGAATAAGTAGACTAAAGGTCAGCGGCGGATACAACAGCGAAGAAGCATCGATAGTTCTTGAAACACCATCTTACATCAGAAACCAAATGGATTAATTAAAAGGATTGGGTCTCCAATCCTTTTAAAATTTGACTGTATTGGTTTCTTAATATCTACAAGACTGTAGAAATTTACCAAGATTACTACTAAAATTTTTAACAATTAAAATTCAAATAGATACAAACCAAGCTATATTAAAGAATAGTAAAGGTAAATCGTCACTCCAAAGTTTAATATTTGCACTTAACTATAAAACTGCTTGATATCGATAGGCCGTAAAAGCAATAAATTTTAGATGGTATTTTGTTAAGATTTTTATGCTCAAGCCGTATAGCGTGAACATCGCATAGTCTTTCGGGGGTGCTCTATGCTGTGTATAAAACACCATCCGACCTGGCGGTTTGAGGGCGGCGCGGCTGGATACAGGCTCGGCAGGGTTTTGGACGAGACGGACGGCGATGCGCAAAATCCGCTATTTCATCTTATCACGCTTGATCCGCTGCCCCGCGACTTGCCCGTGCGATCGCTGCCGCGCCTAATCCTCGCCGCTCACGTCAGAGAGACAAACGAAGGCGAGATAATCTTTTACGAGCACGACGTGCAGGGTATGCCGCAGCGTATCGGCGAAAGGACGCAGGTAGAATACGCCTTTGACGAACCGATAAAGGAGTGCGAAGTAGCACTTGCGCCCACGCCGGCGCGCTGGGCGGCTCAGGACTGGGGGATGTCAAACAGTAGGCAAAACCTCGCACGCATCGGCGGCGAGCCATCATGGATACAGGGCGCCTTGATGCCGACGTGTCCGATATGCGGCGAAAAGATGGAGTTTTTGATGCAGCTTGACAGCGAGCTTCCAAGCTGCGAGCAAGGCGGCGAGGTGATGTTCGGCAGCGGCGGGATTTTATATGTGTTTTGGTGCGAGCGGACACGGGTGAGCGGGTTTTTTATGCAGTGTACGTGAGTGAAATTTTGGAAAAATGCGTAGTGAAAATTTGCTAAATACGTTACTGTTAGAAAATGGTCGCAAAAACGACAAAAGACATATTTAACTGGTAAATTTCTAGCTAGCTTGCTTGCCAGCAGGGTTAAATTTACCGAACTGGTCTTGCTTTAGCTTTAATTAAATTAAATATACTCTTTCGTGCGCTTTAGGTCGGTGATTAGCGGAGGATTGTCTTTGCGCATCATATCTATGAGCCGCTCTACGCGCTGCGTAGTCGGGTCCTCGCGCAGCCAGTCTAGCTCGCGCTGCGTGATACCGACCATCTGGAGGAACTCGACTCTGCCGTTTGGCGTGTCTATGCCGTCCAGTATCGGGTCCGGCGCGAAGGCGACGCCCACGAGTTTCGTGTCTGTGTTAAGGCGCAGGGGAGAATTGGTCGGTATGAAGTGGTAAGCCTCGAACCATTTTTTGCTTTTATAGACGTATTTGGCGAGATTTTGCATAAGAGATATCGCCCAAAAAGGCTCGTGCAAAGCTACTGCGCCGCCAAAGGACTTCGAGTCAGGATCGTCCGCAAACGGCGCGATACGCATACTAAACTCAAATCCCCAGCCGCTAAATTCCTCCTGCGCGCTTTGCGGATCATAATAAAGCTCACTCATACCAAAGCTCACGACGTGGCGGTGCGTCGCGCCTTTGATGGGGTCAAATATGCTAACGCCTGCCAAATAATCCTCGCCGCCCAGACTCGCATGCAGCTGCGACGAGTAGTGGCGCTCGTTTGTGGGATTGTAGATTTTTTCTAGCGCACTCTCTATCGCGTCCCAGCCGGGCGCATCGTCCTCGCTAAATTTTGCTTTGTATTCTTTTTGAGTCATTTTTTACTCCTTTTGTAGTAGTTTTTGTGTGGGCTTTGATTATACTTAAATTTGGCTTAGACGAGCTTGTTTGCGCTTAAATTCGGAAAAATGGGCGTAAATTTAAAAAAGTGAGATTTTAAAATAGGGAAATTTGGAAGGGATAGGTAAAATCGGATAAAATTTAGCGAAAAGCTGAAATTTAAGCCCGTAAGATTTAGGCGTAAATTTCATCCACGATAGTATCTACGAAATCGTGCGGGTCAAATTTGACTAGATCGTTCATCGTCTCGCCTGTGCCGATGTAGAGTATCGGCAGCTCTAGCTCGCGCGCGACGCCAAAAAGCGCTCCGCCCTTTGGGGTACCGTCAAGCTTGGTGATGATGACGCCGTCAAGGCTCACGATGTCGTTAAAGGCTTTTGCCTGCGCTAGACCGGCGTTGCCTTGAGTGCCGTCTAGGATGAGGATCTTGCGGTGCGGCGCGCCTGCGTAGGCTCTGTCTGCGATGCGGACGATCTTGCTTAACTCGTTAGCTAAATTCGTTTGATTTTGCAGGCGACCGGCGGTGTCGAGGATTACGTTGTCGAGATTTTTAGCGACGGCCGAGCTGATCGTGT
>CAURKE010000065.1:0-5378 GCA_963525055.1 uncultured Campylobacter sp.
AAATCAAAGATTTCATCAAATTTGACCCGGATATGACGAGCGCTGATATGCAGCTGCTGCGCCTCGGACGCCATCTGCGCCTAACAAACGGCACCAAAATGGTCATCGGCCGCGACGAAAACGACAACGCCAAACTGCTAGCTCTAAATAATCCAAAATTTACTCAGATCAAATTTGACGGCGATATCGTGGGTGCGGTGAGTTTCATTGACGCTAAATTTAACGAAGCCGACCTCGAGTTTGCCGTGCGGCTGGCGCTTGCCTACACTAGAGCGGATAAAGATACGGCAGTGCTCGCTAGAGTCGGCGAACGCGAAATTTGCGTGAAGCCGTTTGAGAGCAAGCAGGCTGCGCAGGAGTTTTTTGTTAGTTAAATTTAGGAGCTTTAAATTTGCCTGATTTTCGGAAAAAGGCAAATTTAAGCGGCTCGAAGCGCTTAATATTTTGCCGTCTTTCATTAAATTTACCGCAAATTTTAGAGCCTACGCACGGATAAAATTCAAATTTACAGTATAAACTCTTTGTTTTAACTCAGCAAATTTAATTCACCTTGCGACGTATCAAAATCAAAATGATACTGGCTTTTATTTTATTTTGATATATTTTAAGTATAATTCTCATTTTAATATAATAATGAGAGTTTTTGCGATGGATTATCAAGGATTATTTTTATTGGCGCAGTTTTTAAACGAGAGAAAAAAGGCGAGTCGTAAGGAGATAGCGGAGTTTTTATCGAGCAAAACGGGTGCGAGTCAAAGCAAAACGGACGCGCTTTTAAGCGTAATAGCAAATAGCCCTAAAATTCAAGCTTTGCCGCAAGAAAAAAGGATCATTTTAAAGACTTTGCGCGGGATTTACGAGATAAGCAAAGTCGGCGAAAAACTACTAAAAAGCAAAAATGCTCGGCAAAATTTTGAAGCTTGGATCGGCGACGTTTACGGCGAAACCAAGACGCAAAATTTACCAGCACCCAAAACTAAAAAATACCTAAAAACCATCACTGCTCTCGTCGCGCATGAGATAAAAGACAAAATGATCGGCGAAGCAATCAAAAAGCCGATAGAAGCGATAAAGTCGCTCGCTCTAAAGCTCATAAAAAAGCATAAATATTTAGGCAAATTTTATGCTTTTAGACACGTTTTTTTGGCGCTTTTGGCTGCCAAAATCGCATTTGACGTAGTAAAATTCTTTAAAAATCGTAAGCCAGAAAAACTGCTTGCGAGCAGCTGATTTGCTCAAATTTGATTAACAAGTTTAAATAGAATGCATGATAGATGATTATAAATTGCGATTTCTTGCGGATTAGGACAAACTGCTTATCGTCTAAAAATTAAAAACTCATTTTATATCAAAAAATCACTCGTCAAACAGCCCGCGTTCAAAGCTTTTTACGCGAAAGCTGCGTCTTTGTAGCGGCGAGTCGCCTAGCTTTGCTACCGCGCCCAGATGCGCCTTCGTGCCGTAGCCTTTGTGTGCGGCGTATCCGTAGCCTGTATGCACGCCGTCCCACGCCGTCATCAGCGCGTCGCGGCTTACTTTGGCTAGGATGCTGGCCGCACTTACCTGTGCGACTTTGCCGTCGGCTCCGACCATGGTTTTTACGCCCGTGCCGTAGTTTGCGTTGCCGTCGTAGAGTAGCTCGCAGTCCGCAAAATGCGACTTAAACAGCCGCAGCGCGCGCCTAAGACACTCGCTAAGCCCCAGCTCGTCGATCTGCTCGTTTGAAAAATACGCGATGAGAAATTCCGAGCTTCCCGCGATCTCTTTAAACAGCTCCTCGCGCCGCTTTGCGGTTAGTTTTTTAGAGTCGTTTACCCCCGCTATCTCGCGCTTTAGCACGCATGCGGCTACCGCCAAGGGGCCAGCCAGCGCGCCGCGTCCCGCCTCGTCGATACCGCAGATTTGGGCGTCAAATTCGTTTTTCATCGCTACGCTTTCAAATAAATTTTGCAAAATTTAAGCTATCAAATTTTGTCTTGCATTTTTTTAAAGTTTCCTTTTTTAGCGGAAAAGCTGGCTAAAACAGCCCGAAATTTTGCTTTAAATGCTCTTTGATGGGCTCAAGCGGTAGCGAGATCTCGCTATTTTTACCGCCGGCCGTGCCGTCAAAAAATGTAATGCCGCTTGGCGAGAGCGTAAAATTTTCGCTCGGAGCTATCTTTTCTTTGGCAAAGATCGCCGTCAAATTTGCGTCGTTTAAGTCCTTAAAAACGTCGCTCAAATTTATCTTTTTTAGGTTTTTTAGCCAGACGGTTTTGCAGATTTTCCCATTCGCGCCGAGTTCGCAGACGCTTCTTATTTTGCCGTTTTGATACTCGAGGTTATTTAGCGCGTTTAGGGTGTTTTTTGATGAATTTTTGAGCCATGTCGTTTTAAAATTTTCAAGTTTTGCGGCGAGGGATTTTTTGTTATTTTGAGCAAATTTTGGCGAGTAAAAGTCGCTCGCCACGGCTTCAAATCGCGTCCCGTCTCGCCCGATCTCTTGCAGCCCGAGCGCCGTAAAATCATAGCTCGCGACCTGTTTTAGCACAGCTTTTCGCGCCTTGCCTCTGATCGCTAGTTTGCCCGCTAGTTCGCCGTTATCCGCTTTCACGCTTAGATTTAGCCACTCGGTGACCGCGTTTAGGGCTGTTATATCGGCGCCCGATTTTTCGATGCCGCCTTTGGTGAAGTCGTATCTGGCACCCTCGAAAAAGGCGTGCCCTCGAAATTTGGGCGGTAAAACGACGCCCTTATCGCTAAAATTTTCAAACTCGGCCTCAAGCTCGCTGATATAGAGCTCAAATTTACTTCCGTCCGCCTCGCCTGCAAATTTATAAATTTTGCCATCGTTTTCGTGTCTGATCTCGTAGCCTAGCGCCAAAACGCAGGCTAAAAATATCGCCGCAACAGCTCTCACAACCGCTCCTTTATATACCCAGCGCCCAGCGCGAAAACGGCGCGACCTCGCATTTTATGCCCTCTATACTCGTCTCGCCGGAGTTCGCCACGCTGATTGCTTGTAGCCTATTTATACCTAAATTTTTTAAATTTACGTGCAGTTTTTTAAATTTTAAAAAGACCAAATCCGCATCGCTAAACGGCGAACAAATGATAGCAAGTTTCCTTTTTGGCAGGAAAAAATCAAGTTCTTTCGTATAAAAAATCCGCTCGTTAAATTTGGCTAGCTCGCAAAAAACCGTGTTGTTAAAGTTTTTAGCGAAGTCCTTTTTTAGGCTTAGAGCGCTTTTAAACGCAAAGTCGTTAAAGTAAAGCCTCTTCGCGGCGTTTGGTTCGTTAAATTTCTCTACTAGGCTAACCGTGCTCATGTTTTCTAGCTCGCTAAGCGCGCCGTAAACGCTATCTTTTGAGATTTTGCGGGTGGATTTTAGCGTGCTAAAAATCTCAAAAACGCTCACGTTTTGCGACTGAACTTTCGCGCACTCTTTTAGTACGGCCAGCTGCGTGGCGGAGAGCGAGGATTTTAGCGCGGTTTGTAGATTTGTCGCGACGTTTTCGGCATCGCAAAAGGCCGACGCGGGGCTCCTGCCGTGAAGCAAAAAGTGGCTAAAAAGCGTCTCTGGATCGATCTTTTTCGAAAAAAAAGCGATAAATTCCTCGTAGTCTAAAAAATCCAAATTTAGCTCGCTAAAGCCATTTAAATTTGCGTCTTTAAACCCAGAAGCAACGATAAAATTTTGCAAATTTAGCTCTAAAATCGGCTCAAATTTATCCCAAAACCTCTGCTCGAAATCATCGATTGCTAGAATTTTTATCTGCGGATTTTGGCGTAAAAACTCGGGCAAATTTGACAAAATATCATCCGCGTCTATGCGAAGGTCGCCTAAATTTACGTACAAAAACTCTTTGCTCTCAAATGCCGACAAAAAGCCCGCGATCAGCGAGGTTTTGCCGCTTCCTATGCCGCCTTTTATCAGCGTTTTGTATGCGGAGATCTCAAATTTTCTATTTATAAATTTGACGTTTTTTGGCGGATTTTGATAAAGCGCGTTTAGGATTTGCATTCTTAGCCTTTAAAATTTGGAAAATTATAGCGAAGTTTCCTTGCAAAGAGGAAAATAATTAAAATTTGACACGAAAAAACAAGGGTAAATTTAACGATTTTTTAAGGGGGGGGGTATAGAATGTGTTAAATTTCTATTTGAAAGGAAAATATGGTAGACGATGTAGCCAGTGAGAGAAAAGTCTCGACTCAAAACAGTGGAGGCAATGACAAGAAAAGCGGTGAAACTAAAAGCGTAAAAAGTGATAAAGAAAACGGAGCTTTTGTTCAGGTCTCTTTGTCGATTTTTAGTGGCATTATCGGCGGTATGGCAGTTAATATACTGGAGGGCAAAGCTTTATGGACTCACGTTGTAATTATATTAACCGTCGGTTTGATTGTGTGGGGAGTTACGGCTTTTAGCGGTAAGCTAAGCAAAAAGATCGGTATTCCTATTTTGATCGCATTATTGCTTATGGTAATGGCTGCAATTGGTTGTTTTAGTCACTGTATACAAAATTAATTTCAAAGGATAAAAAATGAAAAAGGTTATTTTAGTTTTGGTGGTTTTAGCAAATTTGGTGTTTGCTGCAAAAGAGTGGACGCAAGCTGATATAGAATATGCCGACAAAGAGTGCGAGAGTGGAGATTTGAGGTATTGCACAGCAATTGGCGAGTATTATTATTTGTTTGGCGGGGCAAAAGTGGATTATAAAAAGGCAAGATATTATTTTGAAAAAGTTTGCAAATCTGATAAATCCGTTCAGAAAAATGAGGCTTTTGTCGAAAGCTGCGGAAATCTTGCAAATATGTACTCAGAAGGTCTTGGTGTTACGAAAAACTACAAAAAAGCTTTTAAATTATATGAAATAGTTTGCAACGCGGGAAGCGCTATAGCGTGCTCAAATATAGGACTTATGTATCAAAATGGAGAAGGTGTAAAAAAAGACGTCACAAAAGGTCTGACATACTTAAAAAAATCTTGTGATGTCGGCTATTGGAGAGGGTGCGCAAATTTTGCCATATATCATTACGGGCAAGGCAACAATAGTAAGGCTGCGCCATATTGTAAAAAAGCTTGCGAACTTGGTAAAGATGATTACACCACACAAAATCATCCCGAATCTAGGGCTGCATGGGAATTAATTTGCAGTATGTGCGATTTTTTCAGATAATCCAAATTTTACCCGAACCGAATTTAGTTCGGGTAAATCCATTCAAATTTATCCCAAATCAAATTTAAATATTTCGCATCAAATTTTCAGCCAAAATTACAAAAACTTCCTTATAAAAAGGAAATAATTTTATTAAATTTCATCAAATTCGCTCAAAATATTGACTTTAAAAAGCCATTTGGATAAAATCCGAGTCTCTTACACAAGTAAGAAGTGTCGTA
>CAURKE010000066.1:0-5319 GCA_963525055.1 uncultured Campylobacter sp.
AGGAATTTGCGGTATCGAAAAAGCCATCAGTTTTATCAGCTCGCATAAAAACTCGCGCTCGCTCAAATTTTTCTTTTTTAGCTTGGCTAAAACTTTGCCGCACTCGTCCAAAAGCAGCTCGGTTTCGCTTTTTTGCGATTTTTTAGATTGTGAAAATTTGCGGGAATTCTCCTGCGAGTCTTGCAAAAACGTTTTCATCTACATACTTCCTATTTTTATTTATTTTATCAAAAATTTCTTGAGCCTGGGGCAAATGCGCGCCGTATCTGGCCAGATAGAGCCAGTCCAGCCCTTCGCACGGCGTTTTAGCAAGCACCTTGCCGCCTTTGCTCGCCTTGGCCGAATACTCCAAAACAAAAGGCAAAGCCGAGTGCGCCCCGTCCTCTTTGTATAAAATCCCAGTCATCGCGTAAAATTTAGCGCGGTACTCTTTGCAAGAAAGTAAACTCGCCAAAAAGCCGTTCTCGCCGCCGTCCGCTAAAAACACGGTAGTTAAAGCCGCGTTACCTTGCACGTCTAGATTTTTAAATTTGACGGCGCCTTTTAGAGCAGGTATCGCACGCGGCGTGCCTAGCTCGCGCAGGGCGACGGCGGCCCAAAGGAGATCAAATTTATCCTGCGAGCTTTGCAAAACTTCTATCAAATTTGACTCGTCGTAGGGGATTTTACGGCTTTTAAAGTGATCTGCGACAGCCTCGTTGCGCGCCCTCATCTGCCCGAACCACTCACTTACGTGACAGTCAAGTTTTTGCATTTTCCTCCTTTAAATTTAGACAATTGTAGCGTAAAATTTAACCTCGTTTTAGGTATAATCGCCCAAATTTAAGTAAATTCAGGATAGAGATGGCAGGCGAAGACCAAGAAAAAACCGAAGAACCCACCTCCAAAAAGATCGAAGACGCGCGCAAAGACGGCAACGTCCCCAAAAGCCAAGATTTAGCCGGCTTCGTCACGCTCGCGGTCGCGATCTTCGTCGTGGTGGCGCTTCTTGGCTTCATCGGCGATCAGTTTTTCACGCTGTATAACTACTATCAGAGCCTCATCGGACAGGAATTTACGCGCAAGCTGCTATTTAGCGTCGCAATTACGACGATATTTCGCACACTGCTCATCATTCTACCTATCGCCGTTTGTATCGCGATCGCGGGCGTCGTCGCTAATCTCATGCAGTTTGGATTTATATTTACGACTAAGCCTTTGGAGCCGAATTTAAACAAAATCAACCCGATAAAAGGGCTCAAAAATCTCTTTTCTCTTAAAAAACTGATAGACGGCATCAAAATGGTGCTCAAGGTCACGGCGGTTTTTACGGTCGGATTTTTGATGTTTTTAAGCTTTATCAAGGAGCTGCCGCACACGCTGTTTTTCTCGATGGCGGCACAGCTGGCGTGGCTAAAAGAAAAAATGCTGATTTTAGCCGCCGTGATGCTAATAGTGATGTTTATCATCGGGCTTCTTGACGTGCTGATCGTGCGTTTTCAGTACTTTCGCGACCTGCGCATGAGCAAACAGGAGATCAAGGACGAATACAAGCAGATGGAGGGCGACCCGCAGGTAAAAGGGCGTATCCGCCAGCTGCAAATGCGAGCCGCGCGCAACAGAATGATGCAAAATATCCCGCAAGCAGACGTCATCATCACAAACCCGACCCACTACGCCGTCGCCCTTCGCTACGACAAAACAAAGGAAAAAGCGCCCGTGATCCTAGCTAAAGGCGTGGATTTTCTAGCGCTTCGCATCAAGCAAATCGGAGTGCAAAACAACGTCAAAATCGTCGAAAATCCGCCGTTAGCGCGCGAGCTATACAAGATGTGCGAGGTAAACGATATGATCCCCGCAGAGCTCTTTCGCGCCGTCGCCGAGGTACTAAGCTTCGTCTACATGAGCGACAAACAAAAATTCGGCGATAGGCTGAAGTGAAATTTAGCTTTCAGCGGCAAATTTTTTGAAGTTAAATTTTAGGATTAAATTTTTTCCAATGCTACTTTGGACACATAGAGAAGAAGTAAATTCTGCATAAATATAAAAAATTTCGCCCAAAACCAGTGGGCGAAATCAATTTATCTCAGGTTGCTTATATATTAAAGATACCCAAAAAGGCCTGCAAATACATAACCAAACACGCACGAGACGAATACGCCGATTAGTCCGGGCAATATAAAGCTATGATTGATAACGAATTTACCTATGTGTGTAGTACCGCTTCTATCAAACTGTATAGCTGCAAGGTCGCTTGGGTATGTTGGTAGGATGTAGTATCCGTAGCAAGCCGGCGCAAAGGCTAGAATGACAGCAGGGCTAACATCGATATTTAGCGCAAGCGGTACAAAGGCAACTAGAGCCGCAGCCTGAGAGTTTACAAATTTTGATATTAGTAAAAGCATGACCGCATAGGTCCAAGGATGCTCTCTAACGATATCTCCAAGTGCTGCTTTCATCATTGGAGTGTGCACTGCGAACATAGTCTCAGCCATCCATGAGATACCAAATACCGCAACAAGCGCGATCATGCCTGATCTAAATATCTCATTTTTACCGATCTTGCCAGCATCTGTTGGAGTAAATATCAATATAATAGCGCCAGTCAAAAGCATGAAAATTTGGATAACATGAACCATGCTTAGGCTCTTTGAAGATGCTTGTTTGTTGCTGATATTTATGTAAGCGCCTTGAAATTCTTCTTTAGCGCCTTTTTCATTTATATATGTTACCGCACCGTCAGCTGTGCGAGTAAGAGTTTGATTTGCGTCTTTGCCGATGATTTTGACTGATTGAGCCTTTTGATTGGCATTTAGTTTATCGTTTGCTACTTTTAACTCAGCCGCCTCCGTCTGGATACTAGCGTCTTTTATTTTTAAAGTTTTTAAGACTTTTTGCTCAGTTGGAAGGTTGGCCATTACTTGAACGACTGTTGCGTCTTTATATGTGGTCCAGCTTGGACGAAGATCTTTAAAATATCCAAGAAGTGCAACAACTAAGATCGCACCTAAAAATATCCACATCGCAGCCCACTGATATCCCGGAAGTTTTTTGCCAAGAAGTGTTGTGCTATCGCCGTAAACATATTTTTTAAACTCTGGGTCTTGAAGTCTAGCTTGGAAAGCCTCATCTTTATCAAGGTCTTTCCCCCTAAACCAGCTAAAAATACCTATTGCCAAAACACCGCAAAATGTTGAAGGAATAGTGATCTTCAAAAGGTCTAAATAGCCGTCAAAACCAGCTAAGTGAGTTTTTGCATTAACAAGAAAGCTTGTTAATGTTACGACGGCGACCGAAACCGGGCTTGCGATGATACCCATTTGTGAAGCGATAGAGCTTGCAGCCATTGGGCGCTCAGGGCGGATGCCATTTTTAATAGCGATGTCATAAACGATAGGAAGCACTGTGTAAACAACGTGTCCAGTGCCACATAAAATAGTAAGCGTACAAGTTACAAATGGCGCTAGGATGCTTACGTATTTTGGGTTTTTTCTAAGTATGGTTTCTGCTATTTGAAGCATAACATCAAGGCCGCCGCTGGCTTGAAGTGTAGCACTTGCCACAACAACGGCGAGGATAGTTAGCATAACGTCGATAGCAGGCTTACCAGGCTCAATGTTAAATCCAAAAACTAAAACTATAAGACCAATACCGCCTAACATACCAAGTGCGATACCGCCTTTTTTAGCTCCGTAGAACAAACAGATAAGGACAATGAGAAGCTGGATAGCAAACTGCATGCCTTCACTTAAATTCATGAGAAAATCCATGAAACCTCCTAAGTTAAATGTAAATTTATTGTTTATTATATCTCTTATACTTTTAGATTAAACTTATACTTTAAGACCAATTTGGCATGCGCGATAGATTTGCGTTAGTTTAAAGGCGGTTTATTGGTATTTTCGGTTAAAATTTTAGCTTATTTAAGTTTTTATAAATTTACAAATTTTACTTTATTTAAACTATAAAAGCTAATTTTTTTATACTTTGTTTTTAAAAATTATTAATATAAAATATTAAGTTGTATTTTATATTATTGCAAAAAGTTGTAAAGCATTTTTATCTGTACTAAAATCACTAATGTAAATTTAAGAGGGTAAATTTGAAAGAAAATACTAAAAAAACGATATTTTTACATATTAACAAAAGCAAATTTAGCAAAAAGAGAAGAGTAAGCTGGGCGGTAGCTGGTTTTGTTATTTTAGCGGCTGAAATTTACATTGCGATCTGCGTAAAGGGCGGTTTTGTGCGCCACTACGCGGGTGACGTTTTGGCCGTCATCTTGCTTTATGCGCTCGCTAGGGCTGTTTTTAGCAAGCCGCCTTTAAATTTGCCGCTTAAAATTTTCGTGTTCGCGGCGGCTTTGGAGCTCGCGCAGTATTTTGGCGCGGTGCAAATTTTAGGCATAGAAAATAAAATTTTAAAAGTAATGATCGGCGGGACGTTTGATTTTACCGACCTGCTCTGCTACGCTGCGGGCTGCGTCCTGGCGGGCGTATATGAAAAATTTGAAAAAAGGAGAAGCGATGGATAAACAAAAAGCCGTGCAAAAGATGACCGAGGTCATGGCGAAATTCGTCGGCTACACGGGCAAGGTGCTTCCTGATGACGTGACGACGAAGCTGTGGGAGCTTAGCGAGCGCGAGACGCAGCCGCTGGCAAAAGAAATCTACAAAACGATGTTTGAAAACCAGCGCCTAGCTAAGCAGCTAGACCGCCCGTCCTGTCAAGATACGGGCGTGATCCAGTTTTTCGTGCGCTGCGGAGCGAACTTCCCGCTCATCGGCGAGCTTGAGGAGCTGCTGCGCGAGGCCGTACTGCGAGCGACGCGCGAGGCTCCGCTGCGTCACAACAGCGTCGAGACATTTGACGAGTATAACACCGGCAAAAACGTCGGTAAGGGCACGCCGAGCGTATTTTGGGAGATCGTGCCGGGTAGCAGCGAGTGCGAGATACACACCTATATGGCGGGCGGCGGCTGTAGCCTGCCCGGCAAGGCGACCGTACTGATGCCGGGCATGGGCTACGAGGGAGTCGTGAAATTCGTCATGGACATCATGACCAGCTACGGCATAAACGCCTGTCCGCCGCTGTTAGTCGGCGTGGGCATCGGCACCTCGATCGACGTGGCGTCGCTGCTATCTAAAAAAGCGCTGATGAGGCCGCTAGGCTCGCAAAATCCAAACGACCGAGCCGCACTAACCGAAAAACTACTCGAAGAGGGCATCAATAAAATCGGCCTAGGTCCGCAAGGCATGAGCGGCGCAAGCTCGGTTATGGGCGTACATATCGAAAACTGCGCCCGCCACCCAAGCGTCATCGCCGTCGCCGTAAACGTGG
>CAURKE010000067.1:0-5317 GCA_963525055.1 uncultured Campylobacter sp.
CCTATAACGACGTTTAGCGCGTCAAGCACGTATGCTTCGTTATCCGCGACGTCGCGCCCCTCTAGACGCAGGCTCACGCTTACTTTTTTGATCGAGCTTTTAGCGTCTCTGGAGTATAGATCGGTTTCAAAATTATCGATATTTAACGTCTCGGCAAAGGCCATAACCGCGGCAAAAGCCAGCGCAAAAATCTTTTTCATATGTCTTCCTTAATGTTTTCAAATTTGTTTTCAAGATAGAATTTCTCGACCTCTTCGTCTATTTTAACGACGCTTTGCAAATACTCTCTAAACGGCCGACTTTTGCCGTAAAATATCCTCAGCTTTTTAGGATCTATCGCCCGCGATAGCGCGACGTAGAGCTGTCCGTTGGCAAAGATATGATTTAGGTCGCAGACTAAATTTTCGATGCTCATGCCTTGGGATTTGTGGATCGTGATCGCGTAGGCTAGCTTTAGCGGAAACTGCGTCAAAGACGCCCTCGCGCGCTCTTCAAGATGCTCGCCCGCCATCACGAACTCGCTCATATCAAATCTCGCACGCTCCACCTCGACGATCTCGCCATCAGCTTTTTGCACGATGACGCTTTTTATCTCATTGCCTTCTTTTAAAATTTGCATTATCTGCCCGCGCTCGCCGTTATAATACTCGCCCCATTTATTTACGGTAAATATAACTTTCGCGCCGATTTTTATGTTTAAAATTTCAGGCGCGTAGAGGTTTGCGATCCAGCGATCCAGCGCGTTTTCGTTTAAATTTTCATCGTAAATTTCAACTAGCGCCTCGGCTCTTTCAAGCGGTGCGGGTAGCTTAGAGAGCATCTTGTTATTTAGCTCGTCCGCTTCGTAGTTTCGCCCAAAAAGCACGCTCGTGTCGTCATCTACTTGCACGCTTGGTACGAGTAAATTTTCTATATAGCTAAACACCTCTTCGCTAAGTCGCCCGACGCGAAGCATAGATAAGATATCGTAAAATTTCTTATCTTTTGTCCGCTTTGAGACGACTAGCTCAATATTTTTAAACTCAAATTCATGCCACGAGCTAGAGTTAAAAGCATAAAGAAATTTAAACAGCGAGTTGCCGTCATCGCCGTTTTTTCGTACGGGCGGTAGCTGGTAAAAGTCGCCCACGAGCATCACGCGCCCGACGAATCGCGAGCTCATCAGGCGGTAATAAATCATATCCATCAGCCCCGCGCTGATCATCGAGATCTCGTCTATCACGATAAGATCGCAGACGTCGAGCATCTTTTTTAGTTCGCCGAGCTTACCGCGCTGTTTGCGGTCGTAGCCGCGCAGCTCCTCGAGGTTTGAGCAAATGCCGAATTTAAAAAAGCTATGTACGCTCACTCCGCCGACGTTTACCGCCGCGATGCCGGTGCTGCCCAGCACCACGACGTTTTTTAGCTCGCTTTTGTAGTGCTTTATAACCGCTTGTGTGAGATGGCTTTTGCCTACGCCGCCGCGCCCAGTGAGAAAAACGTTTGATTTTTTTAGTATATCTAACAGCTGGTTTAACACAAATTTCCCTATTTTTTGTAAAATTATAGCTTATTTTTAAGGAGTGAGATTGAAATTTGATAAATTTATACTTTCTGCGGCGGTAGCTATAGCGATGCTAGGCGGTTGCGCATCGCCAAAAGATACCCGGTATGCGGTAAATTTACCGGGTCAAGGCGCTAATGCGGCATCGGCGCACGATATGTCCGAGGAGAGCGCGGACGAAAATTTAGGCCACATCAGTTATCTGGAATTTGACGTCGATCAAAATGCAAATGCGCTACCGATACTGCCTTTTGAAGCGCAAAGTAGCGGCAAAACGCTACTACAAAAACGCTTTAACGCGCTTGATATAAAAGTGCCGACAATAGCTGCAAAAGACGCGTTTTGGGGACTTGAATACTATAAAAATACGGTAAAAAGGCAGTATTATTTCTCAAATATGCGCAAAATCCCGAACGAATGGTTTGAAAAAGTGCGCAAAAACGCTAGCGTGGAGAGCTTCGGCCTAGTTTCGCTGCCTGCGATAACGACGGCAAACGCGAGCCTACGAAATCTGCCGACCGATGAAGCCGTGCTGTACAATCCCGTGCGCGCGGGCGAAGGGCTGCCGTTTGACTACGCTCAGCTATCTTTCATCTCGATCGGTTATCCGCTTTACGTTTCGCACTTTTCGGCCGACGGCGCGTGGGCGTTCGTCGGTAGCGATAACGTCTGGGCGTGGATAAAATCGACCGAAATCAAAATTTTAAGCGCAGAGGCTGTGCAGGAGCTAAAAAACTCTAAATTTCTAAGCGTTATCAAAGATGAAGAGCCTATCTACGACAAAAACGGCAACTTTTTATTTTACGGACGCATAGGGGCGATTTTGCCGTTTCAAAGCGAGGATCAGTTTAAATTTTACGGCAAAATCCAGACCCAAAGCGGGCTAAGAAACTACGAGATCTCAAAACAAAGCGCGAGCCGCTTTCCGCTTAAATTTAGCGACGAAAACGTAAGGGCGCTGGCGTCATCGCTACTCGGTCAAAGCTACGGCTGGGGCGGGTTCGGCGGCAAGCGCGACTGCTCGCTGTTTTTGCAGGATTTCCTGGGTAGCTTTGGCGTGTGGCTACCGCGAAACTCAAAGGCGCAAGGTCAAATCGGCAAGGTCGTAAGCCTGGCAAATCTAAGCGCAGAAGAAAAACTACGCGTCATCAAAACGCAGGCAGTGCCGTATAGAACGCTATTTCACATGAACGGGCACATCATGCTCTACGCCGGCCTACGCGGAGATGAGCCGCTCGCCGTACATGACGTCTGGGGTATCCGCACGAAAGATAACGGCAGAGCCATGATCGGCGGAGTGGCGATCACGACGCTAAAAATCGGCTCGGACGTAGCGGAAATCGATCCAAAACGCCTGTTGGTCTCGCGGATAAATTCGATGAATACCTTTGAAGTGGCTAGCGGTGAGGAGGCTGTGCGCGCGAAAAAATATGCAATCTAAAAAGCTTACGGCGTGAAAATAGTCGGCAACGAGGTGGTTTTTGCTGACGGCAGCAAGGTTATATTTGACGACGGCGAAGCAAAGGACACCGCCCGTCTGCTAAATCTAGCCGACGTTGAGGATACTTTTGCGCAGCCTTATCCGCTATTTAAGCCTTTGGCGCTACCTAGCAATGACGCGGGCAGATACCGAAACTACGAGCTTTTAGATAAAATTTACGGCGCGAGCGAGGCGGAAGTGAAGGCAAATTTAACCGATGTCGTTTGGATAAAAAACCACGGCGGTAAAACGCTTAAATTTAACTCTAAAAACGGCGCGGCAGCAGCTCTGCAAGCCGTCTCAAACGGGCTTGACGCGCTAGTGGCGCAAAAGCCCGAGTTGCTAAAGTTTCTTGACAATCCGTCGGGTACGTTTAACTGGCGCGTGATCGAGGGCACCAAGCGCAAGAGCGCGCACTCCTACGGCATTGCAATCGACATAAATACCGACAAGAGCGACTACTGGCGCTGGAGCAAGGACGGCAGCTACCGCAATCAAATCCCTGAGGAGATCGTGCGCGTTTTTGAAAAACACGGCTTCATCTGGGGCGGGCGCTGGGTGAGCTTTGATACGATGCACTTCGAGTATAGACCGGAATTTGGGCATCTAAGATAAATTTGACGGCGGTTTTAACGATAAATTTGGGCAAATTGGGCCCCAATTTATCGTTATGTTTTGGCTGGCAGTTAGGCGTCACTGTCCGTAAATTTAAGTTACAATCAAGAAGGTGCGAATAAATTTTGCTTTGCCCGCTTTTGGCGCAAAATTTAAGCCAAACAATATGAAAAATCTATCGCTTTGGTGGCAAATTTGAGCCAAACCGGGCTTAGACTTGCCGTCAAATTCGGCGATTTGATTTCGGCGAGCGTGGCATTTCCGCGTTTACGTGTTTTTGATATTTGGCGAAAATTTGCAAGCGATAGCAAGAGGCTCGCTACCCTTTTTGCGGTTTGTTAAATTTAGCTTTGGCATAGGCTGGGCGGTTAAATTTGACGCCGAAGCGACGCGGTCTTGGTTTAGCCTACGTTTTATAATTTTTATAGTTCGTAAATTTTGCGCGAACCAGACGGACGACGATAAAATTTGACCCGCCGTTTTTAACTTAGAGCGGCTATTTGCCGTTTTGCCGTCGTTGTTTTTTACCGTTTCTACAAATTTTATGCTGCTTGCAAATTTCTTGGCGTTTGTTTTAGGGCTACGTTTTGATTGTGCCAAGCCTAAAGGCTCCGAAAATCTTACCGTAAAATTTAGATAAAATTTCAAGCGGCAAATTTTTCAAAGTCGCGCTAGAAATTTTGATACGCATAAATTTATAACAACTTTTGCGCCGCTAGCTAGCAGCATAAACCAAATTTTACCAACAGACTAAAGCTGCTAAATTTTCCCGCCTTATGTTACCGCGATCTCGATGCTTTTACTTATAAATGCCTCTTGAAACTCGCTTTCAAACATCCGCTTGATCTCGCTTCCAAGCATGCAGTTGCCCTTTCGCCGAGGGCAGCAGATCACGTTTCCTTCTTCACCACGGCTTAGGCAGACGCAATTAAAATAACTCTTATCCGAAGCATTGTCCGAAACAAGGTAAACAAGCCCTTCACTTGGGATAAAATTTCCCTCCTCCAGCCCGCGCGGCATGGACATTATCTTTATCGCCGCTCCAACGTAAAATTTCGCGCCGTCTGCAATATCTTTAACGTTTATCCGCATGGCCATTTTACGCTTCTTTTTCTAGATTTAGCTCCACGAGCGCGCTCTCGCCGACGATGCGAACGCCTAGCTTTTTTAGCGCCGCCGCGGTTAGACCGTCGCCGCTAACGAGCCGCCCGGTAAAGCTTCCGTCGTAGATCTCGCCACTTCCGCAGCTTGGGCTTCGCTCTTTTAAAATAGCGATTTTACAGCCGTTTTCTCGGGCGATATCGGCGCAAATTTGCGCGCCCGAAAGAAACTCTCGCGTCACGTCGCAGCCGCTAAATTTAGTTAGCACCCTTCCGTTTGCGCAAATTTCGGCAGGTTCGCGCGGAGTCGGCAGTCCGCCCAGATACTCCGGGCAAACGGCGATGAGCTCGTAAATTTGTCTAAGTTTGGCAAGCTCGCCTGCGCAAATCGCGTCTGCGTTATTGCCGCCGTTATATTTGCAGTTTTCGCCGAGCAGGCAGGCGCTGATTAAAATTTTGGGTTTATTTTTCATCGTTAGTTCCAAATTTAATAGTCCGGCAAGCGTTATTTCGGCTTAAATTTGCTAACGCTTCGGACGGCAAATTTAAAACGTTCGTCAAATTTACCGTCAAATTTAG
>CAURKE010000068.1:0-5293 GCA_963525055.1 uncultured Campylobacter sp.
GCTCGCTACCGTAAAGCACCGCAAAAAAGAAAAACACGAGGATAAAAATCATGTCAATGAGAAATTTAACGCTTGATTTGCCGATGCCGCCAAGACTAGAAAGCACGTTGCTAGATATCGCTCCGACGTCGATGTCAGCGATCATCTCTTTGATTCTAGGCTCTAGAAATTTGATCGGTTCGGGTAGCTGAAAATTCCCGCTTTGAAAATAATTTAGCGTATTTGTTATGTAGCCTGTGTTAAAGTTTGCGGCGTGTTTGGCGATCTCGATCACGGCGTACAAAAGCGGCGCGATAAATAGCGAAAACAGCGCTAGCGTCGTAAGAGCCGCCGAGAGCGTTCTTTTGCCCTTCGTTAGTTGCAAAAATTTGACGTTGACGTTTGAGGTGGCGACCGCGAGTAAGGCGGCGATAAAGATATTTAGCAAAAACGGCTTAAAAAGGTACACGACTAGCGCCAACGCACAAAGAGCGAAGATGCCAAAAAACACTCGATTATTCATTTTTTTCCTTTGAGGGGCTTATTATATCAGATTTTACGGGGTTTTGCGGACGGGCGGCGCTTGGGCGCGGTAGTCTTATGACGGCTGATAAATTTGAAGCGAAATTTGAGCGGGTTAAATTTTCTGTGTACTTTTAAATCGAGCATATAACGAATGCGGTCAAATTTGACGGCCGACCAACCAGACGGCAGCAAATTTAAAAGCTCAAATTTTGCTTGGATAAAATTTAGCAAAAATCGACCATCGCAAAAGAGCCGAATTCGCCTCACTCCTCAAACAATCCCTTTTGCGTATCTGCGTCAAATTTGATCTTAAACACCTCGTAGGCTTTGGCGCTTGCGAGCCTACCTTTTGCCGTGCGCTCGATGTAGCCGTTAGCGAGCAGATACGGCTCTATCACATCCTCGACCGTGCCCTCGTCCTCGCTTAGAGCCGCTGCGATCGTGCTTAGCCCCATCGGACGGCGTTTGGCGGCGAGCAGGATCTCTAGATACTTGATATCCATCTCGTCAAAGCCTATGTCGTTTACGCCAAGCGCGTCCAGAGCCTCTTTGGCGCGGGGTTGCGAGATGATCGCTTCGTCGTTTACCTCGGCGAAGTCTCGTATGCGTTTTAGTAGCCGTAGCGCGATCCTAGGCGTGGCGCGCGAGCGAGCGGCAACCTCGAGAGCTGCGGCTTTTTCGCACTCTTTGCCGAGCTTCACCGAGGCGATCTGCACGATACGAGCCAGCTCCTCTCTGGTATAAAACTGCAGCCTAAAATCCATGCCGAAGCGATCCCGCAAAGGTGCCGAAATCATACCCGCGCGCGTAGTAGCGCCGATCAGCGTAAATTTAGGCAGGTCGATCTTAATAGTCTGCGCCGCAGGCCCCGAGCCGATGATGATATCTAGGCGAAAGTCCTCCATCGCCGGATACAGCACCTCCTCGATCGCGGGGCTGAGGCGATGTATCTCGTCGATAAAGAGCACGTCGCCTTCTTGCAAATTTGTCAGTACCGCCGCAAGATCGCCGCTTTTTTCTATCATGGGCGCTGCCGTCATCTTGATACTCACGCCCATTTCGTTTGCGATGATGTGCGCCAGCGTCGTCTTACCAAGACCAGGTGGCCCGTAGAAAAGCACGTGATCCAGGCACTCGCCGCGCTTTTTGGCAGCCTTTATAAATACGCCTAAATTTTGCTTGATTTTTTCCTGCCCGATATAGTCCTCAAAGCGCGTGGGGCGCAGCGACACCTCAAAATCGTTCTCGAAGCTTATTTTTTCTATTTCGACTATTCTATCCATTTTTTCGGCTCTGTTTTTCGTAAATTTGCCGCATTTTACAAAATTTTGGGTAAGTTTTGGCTTTGGGCTTTGTTTAAATTTGACTCGGCGTTCGACAGTAAATTTGGGAGATGAGGTGATTAAATTTGAATAAAAAAAGCAAATTTAAGACGGTAGCGTCAAATTTGGCGCCGTAAAGGCTAGGGTTTTAAAATCAAACAAAGCTTAAATTTATCCGCCTCGCCGAAGCGGATAAATCTCAAAAATCAGCTCAAATTTGACGAAAAATACGGATTGCGGCCGACCAAATCAGTCTCAGATTAAAACTCCACTATCCTCGCTTTTAAAAGCTTGCAGTCGCTATCGTTGCCGAATTTACAACCCTCCGCGATGGACTCGAATTTTTCGTAAATTTCGATATTTTTTTCATAGTTTTCAAAACCGAGTGCCCTGCAGCCGTCGTCGTTGCCGAGCTTGCAAGCGCGCGAATATCCGTCGTATGCGTCGTAAATCGCAAACTCCACGCCCTGCGCGTGCTCGTAAACGTAGCCCAGAGCGTAGCAGCCAAGCGCGTTTTTCATATAGCACGAGGTATCAAAAGCCTTGTGTGCGCTTGCTAGATCCCGCTCTGCACCCAATCCCTCGTGCATCATCCTGCCGTAGTTATAGCAGCCCGCTCCGTCAAATTTCCTGCACGCTTTGGCGTATAAATTTATAGACTTTTTGAGATCGTTTTGCGATTCGTAGATGAGACCCAGGTTGTTGCAAGCCGCTTCAGAGCCTAGCTCGCAGCCCTTTTCGTAGAGGCGAAATATTTTATTTTCATCTTTGGGACCGAAAATTTCCTTGACGTTTAAAAGCGCCAGATCAAAGCAACCAGTGCCGTTTCCAAGCTCACACGATTTTACAAAGAAAAGCTCGGCTTTTTCGTTGCTTTTCTCGGCCCCTAGCCCGCTAAAATGCATACTGCCCAGCGCCGCGCAGCTCATCGCGTCGCCCTCCTCGCAAAGCGGCGATAAAATCTTAAAAGCAGCGTCATAATTGGCATTTTCAATAGCCTGTCTCGCGGCCGCCTCGCGCTTAGAAAATCGCTTCTCGTTCTGCGTTTGCTCGTTTTGCTCGCCAAGACTATCGATGCCTAGCCCAAAATTAGGATTTGAAGCCGCTAGCGCGCTAAAAAATGCCGCTAAAATCAATAAAAATTTCAAAACACGCTCCTTGTTTTTCACTAGTCTTGTTTTGATAGCCAAATTTGTCCGTCAAATTTGACGAGGGGCGGGTAAATGCAAGCGTTCAAATTTTAACCAAACTCTGTTCGTCAAATTTAACACCAAAAGTCTAAATTTGACGCCGTTTACCAAGCAATCAAATTTAGCCTGATAGCTAGGTTTGCTCAAAACGGGCTAAATTTTATACTCAAACTCCTCGCTCGGAAAGGTCTTTTCTCTAACTTCGCGAGCGTAGGATTCGACTGCCGTTCGCACTAAATTTGCGCCGTCAAGATAGCGCTTGACGAATTTAGGCTTAAACTCGTCAAAAAAGCCGAGCATATCGCTCCACACGAGCACCTGCCCGTCCACGTCGGCACCCGCGCCGATACCGATGATAGGCATCTGCACGCTTTTTGCGACCTTTGCGGCAACCGGACTTAGCGTGCCCTCGACCACAGCCAAAAACGCTCCTGCGTGCTCCAGCGCCTTCGCCTCGTCGATCAAGCGCGCTTCGTCAGCCTCGTTGCGCCCCTTTATCTTGTAACCGCCTTCGTTTCGCACAAACTGCGGCATGAGCCCGATGTGAGCCATCACGTTTATGCCTTCACCCACGAGCCTTTTTACGATAGGAGCGGCTTTTAGCCCGCCTTCAAATTTGACCGCGTCTGCGCCGGCTTTGATAAATTTAGTCGCGTTTTTTAGCGCTGATTTTTCATCCTGATAGCTGCCAAATGGCATATCTGCAACAACAAAAGTATGCTTTGCGCCCTGTAAAACAGCCTTAACGTGGTAAAGTGCATCGTCTATTTTTAGGCTTAGCGTGTCTTTTTTGCCGTTAAAACTCATGTTTAGACTGTCGCCAACCAAGATAATATCGACGTAATCATCAAAAAGCTGCGCAAAAAGAGCGTCGTAAGCCGTGATCATAACGATAGGCTCTACACCCTTTTTGTTAATTATATCATAAATTGTAACTTTTTTGTCATTTTTTAACATAAATTTCATCCTTAAATTTAGGTATTTTATTTTTAATTTTATCAAAAAAATGATACAATCAAGCCAACAATTTTAAGGAAAATAAATGGGAATACTAAAAAGCCTCGAGATAGACTACTCTTACGATATTGTGGAGGAGTTTTTGTCGCATTACTCCTTGATGTGCGACCTGATGGAACCTCTCATCATCGGGCTAGCTAGAAACGATAGATATAACGCCAACATCAACGAGCTTTTTAGAATTTTTCACAACATCAAGTCCGCCTCGAGCTTTATGAAGCTTAATCCGATATTTAAACTAACGACCCTTGCGGAGGAAATTTGCGGCGAAGCTAGAGAGCTGCAAGGGCCCGCAAACGACGATTTTGTAGACTGGTTGCTTTTGGTGAGCGATCAGTTTGAAAAATACAAAAACGATATAGAAACCGATGCGGAGTTTTTCGGGGTTTTAGATGCAAATATCGTAAAAATCCCCCAAAAACTAGACGTTTGACAAAAAATACAAAAAATAATATAATCCACAACCTTTAAAACAAGGCTAAATTTAGCCTATTCTTACGGGAGCGACTTGGCTTCGACAGGAGCAGAGCGGTCACGGTGGCACGTCGCTTTGAGTAAAGCGTAAAAAGCTCAAATAAATTTAAACGCAAACAACGTTAACTACGCTCCTGCTTACGCTAAAGCTGCGTAAGTTCAGTTGAGCCTCGCCTAGTCCGATACTAGCTAAGATAACGGCGAGTAACCCCAGCTAGCGTAGGTTGGCGGCCTGACGAGCTGCTAGCTGAAATCTTGTCTTAGTCTAAAATAAGGTTTTGGAAAGTGAGCCCTTTTAGATGAAATTTTCACTTTTGCTAAGCGTGTAGAGGCTGTAATCGGTTTGTTTTTGGACAGGGGTTCGATCCCCCTCGCTTCCACCATCTATCATTTTTACAACGTTTTAAAGTCCACTAAAACACAAATTTAAAGACATTTTTACCTTTATCATACTTTTAAAAAATCAGCCCGATCAGACCAAAGATGCTACTATCAAATCAAATTTTTATTAAAACAAAATTTGACGTTTTTGTGTGCACATGTTTTTCAAAAAATCACATACTGCATAGATCATCAAAATTTAAACAAATTTGACAATAAAAATTTGAGAGAAGTAAAATAGAAATAAAAGTAAAATTTGAAGTTAAATTTAAAAAGGGGTCCTAAGACCCCTTGGCTACTTTATTACAGCCATTTTTCTGCGCATATAGGCTATGCGGCTTTGAAGCGGAAGGTGTTTAGGGCAGTTATCCTCGCAACCTAGCAAAGTCATACAGCCAAACACGC